>NZ_CP032267.1 GCF_001696615.3 Acinetobacter sp. WCHAc010034
CGATTAGTATGGAGGTGGATTTTTGTATTTCGGCTTTAAATGAAGCGATTGAAAAATATGGTCGACCTGAAATATTTAATACAGACCAAGGCAGCCAGTTTACCAGTGATGCATTTATTGATGTATTGAAATCAAATGGCATTCAAATCAGTATGGATGGTAAAGGTCGATGGGTAGATAATGTGATGGTTGAACGATTATGGCGGAGCGTTAAATATGAAGAGGTGTATCTCAAAGCTTATAGCAGTGTCACAGATGCGAAAAAGCAATTAAGTGCATATTTTGAGTTTTATAATTTGAAACGACCTCATTCGAGTCTAGACAAAATGACACCAAATGAGTTTTACTATGATCAGCTACCCCAACAAAACAAGGTGGCTTAACTAGAGCGGAATATCACTTATAAATACGCTTTTAGTTGTTCAAACAAGTGGGACCACCTCTAAAACTTAGCTAGAGATGAACAAATTATTATAAAAGCACAAGTTACTTGGCTATCTCAGTTCTGGTATTTATTGTTTGGTATCTTATTTATTTTATCTTCTTTTGGTTCTAAAAGTTTAGTTGGCGTTGTAGTCGGTGGTGTATTGATAGCTATTGCAGCAATTCATGTCTTAACAACAGAACTAGCATTAACGAATAGACGAATTATTGCAAAATCAGGATTAATTCGAAGAAATACTATTGAATTAAAAACTAATAGAGTTGAGAGTTTAGGGGTTAATCAAGGGATATTAGGAAGAATTTTCAACTTTGGTTCTATTGTTGTCAAAGGTGTTGGTGGATCACATGCACCAATTCCATATATAGCTCGACCTATGGAATTTAGACAACAAGTAAACAATTACCTTGATGAACTAGATGATAAAAAATAAATTAACGATTTAATCGCAAAAATAAAAAAGCGTCACTATCAGTAGTGACGCTTTTTGAAATGTAATAACAGCAAGCCTTTCAAACATAATTTTCTACGTGATTGCCACGTGACAGACTAGAAAACCACACCAAATTCTTCTAATTTTGATTGCCATTGCTCTGCTATTGAATCGGTTGTAATCTCACTTTGAATACGTGCCATCATCTGCATGATTGATTCATCACCTTGTTTAAACCGATCTGATAGACGGTTAGACATGATTAACCCTGTAATCTTGCTTGCTCGATGCTGTAAATCGCTCAAATTTGCGTTTTCAGGTTGTTTTATGATGTTGGCAGGGATTTGACTAGGCTTTTCGATACGTTGGCTAGAATCGCTATTTTTTGGCGTTTCAGGTTCTGTTTTTTTCTTCTGTTTAAACTTGAATGAAAACCCTGTGATTGTCCGCCCTTTTTTGTGCTGTTCGTAGCTTGCTGTGATGTCGGTATGCTCGTTTATTTGTTTAATAGGGTTTTCAATAATCCATTTTTTGAAATTATCCGATCTAGTATATTCATCATTTAAAACACCTAAACGCTTTCTAAACTCTGCTAGTTCAATAACAGGCGTTTTCCCTGTACTACGCCAACAAATCAATAATTCATATAGACGGACGGCATAGGCACTCGATAAACCGCTAATTTGTTCAATATCGTATTGGGTGAATTGTTCCTCTAATCGTGTAATCAGTGGAACAACGGCAGGGGCAAAAATAACCTCAACTGTTGCCGTTTCATCAATGTAAGCAATTTGCGATACCCAACGACTTGTAATATTAGCTCGCCCACGCTCACGTTTTTCTTGGTAACTAAATTGGCGTGCAAATAAGTCCTTACAAGCATCTTTTAATGCTTGATATGCAGTCTGTCTAGCCACACCAAATTGATTGATATAGCTTTCAGCATGAACGGTTAGAGGATCATTGGCATTGATTCCTTTGCCTGATTCTCTAGCCTCAAGGATAGCCAAGAGAATTAAACGCTGCTCAACTAAGTCTAGGTTATAACTAGCGTTCATTAAGGCGTTATCTTTTACTATTAAATCACTCATTTTACTTATTAATATTAAACCTAGTAATTCCTTTGTATTATATTTTCTAGGGTTATGCAAGGTAAACCTAGGAGTATTGGTAGGTAAACCTAGGAGTATTGGTAGGTAAACCTAGGAGTATTGGTAGGTAAACCTAGGAGTATGTCCTCTGTATGCCTTGCTGTGTAGGCATTTCAGCATGTCTAAAAGCATTTAAAAGCATTTAAAAACTTTAAAAGCCCATTTACATCATGAAAATTGCCCTATGTTTTCGCTTTGCTCAAACTTTTTTGACTAAGCTTGCTTAGTCGAGGGGCAATTTCTTCAAATTACGGAGAAAAGTTCAAAGGTTTAAAAAGCATAGAGCAAGGATACACAGAGGGTACTTTTTCACTACCGTGTAAAATTCCTACTCTGTGCCTTGTTGGGGCAAGCCCCAAACCCCAAAAGCAAGATCAAAAACAAAAATGGCACTCGCTTCGCTCGTGTCTTCTCAAAAGCAAAAGCACACGATAGTTAAAATTTTCATGAAATCAGATACTAAAAAAGCGGTTTTTCAGAGGGGGAATAATTGAACTTTCATTATGTC
Source organism: Acinetobacter sp. WCHAc010034 (assembly GCF_001696615.3). Classification (NCBI taxonomy): domain Bacteria; kingdom Pseudomonadati; phylum Pseudomonadota; class Gammaproteobacteria; order Moraxellales; family Moraxellaceae; genus Acinetobacter; species Acinetobacter sp. WCHAc010034. The sequence goes on from NZ_CP032267.1 coordinate 2,535, forward strand.
GCTCGTAGACACTCGCTAAATTATTTTTTGAACATATAATCACTTTAAAATTATTTACATGTTTAAAGAGGGTTTATGGGAAGTTATATCGAAGAAAAAGAGATGGATCCGTAAATTTGAACAACTCCTATAAGTGATATTCTGCTCCTCAAATGATGTTATAAACATCAATATATGGAGTATTTTATGGCACGTAGACCAAGAAGAAATCATTCAAATGATTTTAAAGCTAAGGTAGCACTTGCTGCGATTAAAGCAGAAAAAACACTTGCTGAATTGAGTGCTGAGTTTGATGTTCATCAAAACCAAATTATTGACTGGAAAAATCAATTGATCTCAGCTTCCTCGCAAGCTTTCGATCAATCAAAAGCTCCAACAGAACCACCCATCGATCTAAAAAAACTACATGCAAAAATCGGTGAGCAGGCATTAGAAATTGATTTTTTAGAAGGTGTGTTGAAGAAACTGGGCCGCTTCAACCACAAAAGTTAATCGACGACTCACTTCAGATTTCAGTATCTAAGCAAGCTAAGCTGCTGAAAGTCTCCCGTGGTTGTTATTACTATCGCCCAAAACCTGTGAGTGCATCAGATCTGAAGCTGATGCGATGTATTGATGAATTACATATGCAATATCCTTTTGCAGGCAGTCGTATGATGCGTGATTTGTTGAATCGTCAAGGACATCATATAGGACGACGTCATACACGTACTTTAATGAAGAAAATGGGTATTCAGGCGTTATATTGCAAACCAAATTTAAGCCAGGCTAATCAAGCTCACCGTAAATATCCATATCTGCTCAAAGGATTGGCTATTCAGCGCAGTAATCAAGTGTGGTCTACGGATATAACGTATATCCCTATGGCAAAAGGCTTTGTTTATTTATGTGCTGTGATTGATTGGCATAGCCGCAAGGTACTTGCGCATAGAGTAT
>NZ_CP032268.1 GCF_001696615.3 Acinetobacter sp. WCHAc010034
AAATCATTCTTTGGGCTGTGCGCTGATATTGTAAATATGGCATTAGCTATGATCATCTCTTAATGCATAGCGTTTAGTCATAAAAGTATAATGGGGACAAGACGGTTTTCCTCAAATTAATTGATGACACGCCCTAGGTTAAATACTCTCTATCCTTAATACTAATCAAAAATAGTTTTAGGATAAGTTTTTTCAATGAAAATTATATTGCATAAGATTAAAAAATATTTTCTAAAAAAATAGCCTATATTTTTAGCCCTTAAATGAATAATGATTTTTTTGTAACTATAGAGCACACCCCAAAGTAACGTCACATCTGTCTGTATCCGCAACCTAAAATCAATGGTTTAGAAGCGGTGGAACATAGATTTAAATACGCCTAAAGTAAGTCTTAGATTTATACGTGACAATAAAAAGCCAGTTGCACTGGCTTTTTCTATTTTGGACTTACATTTCAAATTTCGAATAAGAGATTTTGTGTTAAATCAATCTAGTAATATTTACTCAGATAGAAGAATATATAATTATTTTGGCTCTAGACTAGCAGAATAATTATGTTAGTCTAGAATAATGATAGAAAACAGTAAATTAAGTCACTACAAGATTAAAAAAATTATTCAATGCTTTTGTGTTGATATTCCTGCTTCCAAAACAGCCTTATTACTCAATTTAAATCGTAATACGATTAATTATTGGTACATGCTTTTTAGAGAAACTATCTATGATCATCAAACAGATTTAAGAGCTAAGTTTGTTGGTTTAATAGAAGTAGATGAAAGCTATTTTGGAGCGAAAAGGCAACGTGGGTTTCATGGAAAGTTAAAGCGTGGTCGTGGGACTCTAAAACAGCCAGTATTTGGAATATTCGAACGTAATGGGCGCGTCTATACTGAAATCGTACCTGACTGTAAAATGAAGACTTTACAAGAGGTTATCATTGGTAAAGTTTCACTTGAGAGTGTGATTTATAGTGATGGATGGCGTGGCTATAATGGTCTTGTTGATGTGGGTTATTCAAAGCATTTTAGGGTAAATCACGGAGCAAATGAGTTTGCTAGAGGACAATGCCATATAAATGGAATAGAATCATTTTGGAGCTTTTGTAAAAGAAGGCTAGCAAAGTTTAACGGCATATCAAAAGAGTACTTTGATTATCATCTTAAAGAAACTGAATGGCGTTGGATGAGGGAACCTAATGAGTTAGCAACTGAGCTGTGGAACCTCATTAGGTAAAATTAAGTGTAAATCTGCTAGTCTAGAGCCAAAAATAATGTCATTGAATGTGATCATGGTAAGTTAAAGCGAATCATCAGGGCCACATTAGGATTCAAATCTATGAAGACTGCTTATGCCACAATTAAAGGTATTGAAGTCATGCGTGCACTACGTAAAGGACAAGCATCGTCATTTTATTATGGTCAGCCTCAGGGTGAAGTGTGTCTAATCAACAGGGTTTTCGGTCTCTAAGCACTTTTTAAAGGGAACATCATCGACTCAAATCACTATTTGCAACAGTGCCAAAAAACCTCCTTAAGGAGGTTTTTTAAAATCAACTGGATTAAAACTGCGGTTTAACCACCACTAAAATCACTACTGCGAGTAAAATAAGCGTTGGCATTTCATTGAAGAAACGCCAAAACTTATGTGATTTGTAATGCGGGTTTTCCATCAGTTTTTTACGGTAATAACCACAAACAAAATGGTAAATCACCAGTAAGCCCACTAATCCAACTTTCAGGTAAAACCAGAGTGCTTCATGGTAATGCCGAGTTGCATCACCCCAATCCACTAAAAAATGCGCTGTGATGAGAGTGGCAAGCATTGACGGCCACATGATGCCGCGGTACAACTTTCGTTCCATAATCTGGAAACGCTGATGACTCGTGCCATCTTCACTCATCGCATGATAAACATATAAACGTGGCAGGTAGAACAATGCCGCGAACCAACAAACGACTGCAATAATATGTAATGCTTTTACCCACAAGAAAGCATCAGAAGGAGCATCCATCCATTCACCCTTTTAAAGGGCAGTGTGGCAGAAGTTGATCATCCATGGCTGAATGATCAACACTTCTTAGCTTAGCCTTCCTATTTTTTGAAAACAAGAAGACAGGCATTTACACCGCCAAAACCGAAACTGTTACTCATCACAGTATTCAATTTTGCATCACGTTTTTCAAGTACGATATCAAATCGTTTTGCGCCTTCATCCAGTTCAGTCACGTTGATGTTTGGTGCAATAAAGTCATTTTTTCATCATCAATACTGAATAAATCACTCATATAGGCATACGATACGGATACAGTCCATTCAGTTTCGCTGACTGTAAGCGTCATATGTTCACAGCTCATTAGCCATTGCGTAGTGATCCTGAAAACAGCCAGTTTTTACGTCCCATGCATGGGTATTTGTAGTCATGAATTAAGTCCCCATTTATTTTTAAGTGGGAACTTAATTAAGGCTTATCGGATAGCTTGGTAAAGTGTGTTCACTAGAGAGGTTGCTACAATCCTTTTTGGGGAAAGAATTAGTTCATTAGAAAGTGATGATTCAGTGGAATGAGCTTAGATAGTGGCAGTCCGAACCGATTAGGTATCTAAATTAGGAAGGAATTGTTTTACATAATACTTAAAAATAGATTATATTATTCTTAATTAAATAAGATAAGCAAAATACAGATGCAAACATTTTTATTAGGAAAGAGGGCTCTTTCCGTTCTTGTAGTGCTTATTACATTAATCTTATTTTTGGTTTATGTCCTATTGCGTACAGGACCTTTTGCACCTGTCAAGGTCACTCTGATACAAGTTCAGTATAAATCCATTCAGCCTAGTCTATTTGGTATAGCGACTGTTGAAGCTCGTCATAATTACAAGATTGGTCCCACAACGGCAGGTCGTCTTAAAAACCTTCGAGTCGATATAGGAGATGCTGTACAAGCTGGACAACTTTTAGGGGAAATGGATCCCGTTGATTTAGAAGAAAAAATACTTGCGCAACGTGCCATTATCCAAAAAATCATCTCTCAGCAACAAGATACTCAAATTCGTCAAAAGTTTGCACAGCAACAAGTTCAACGCTATCAGCAACTCACCAAAATCAATGCCACCAGTCAAGAGTCACTCGCCATTAAGCAGCAGGAACTTGATCTTGCTACAACGGCACTTGGCTCAATGCAGCAAGAACTTAATAAAGCCCGTGCAGACCTCAATACACTACAAGCCCAGCGCGACAATTTAAATTTAATGGCAACAGCACCAGGTATAGTCACAGCCCGTTATGCAGAACCTGGCTCTACTGTAGTTGCAGGGCAAACCGTATTGGAAATTGTAGACCCGAAGTCTATTTGGTTGAATACACGCTTCGATCAATCTAGTGCGATTGGCTTAGCCTCAGGTTTACCTGCACAAATTCATTTACGTTCGCGTCAAAGTAACACGCTTTCAGGTCAAGTCTTATGGGTAGAGCCTCGTGCAGATGTTATTACCGAAGAAATCTTAGCCAAAGTAGTCTTTAGTCAACAACCTAACCCTCTACCCCCTTTAGGTGAATTAGCAGAAGTGACAATTAAACTAGCACCACTGTCTCGCAGCCTTGCTATTCCAAATGCTGCTATTCACCGCATCAATAACCAAGTCGGTGTCTGGAAAGTGACAGATCAAAAACTACAATTTATTGAAATTAAACTAGGTCGCTCTAATTTAGAGGGTGATGTTCAAGTACTCGATGGTCTATCAGAAAATGATCAAATCGTTTTATATAGTGAAAAACCACTTAATGCGAAAAACCGTTTGCGTATTGTAAAAAATCTTGCAGGAACATCTGAATGATTAGCTTAGCCGGTCGGGATATATTCCATTCATGGGGTAAGTTTGTTTTTACTGGTTTTGGACTTGGCTTGTTGATCGGCGTGACTCTAATTATGGCGGGTGTCTACCGTGGTATGGTGGATGATGCCAAGGCTTTATTAAATAATAGCGGTGCAGATTTATGGGTAGTACAACAAGATACGCTTGGTCCATATGCTGAACCTTCTAGTGTGCGTGATGATTTATATCGTAGTGTCAAGACTACACCTGAAGTAGAACATGCCTCAAATATTACTTATCTGACCACACAAGTTCATTATAAAGATAAAGATATCCGTGCGATGGTGGTTGGAATCCATACAGGTGAACATGCCTGGAATAATTTAGGCTGGCCACCTTACCTTTTAGCGGGACGTCAATTGACTCGAGGGCACTATGAAGCTGTTGTAGACATCACTTCAGGACTTAAATTAGGTGATCGCATCAAAATCCGTCGTAATTATTTTACTGTAGTAGGATTGACTCGACGAATGGTGTCATCAGGTGGTGACCCGATGATTTTTATTCCGATTAAAGATGCACAACAAGCCCAATTTCAAAAAGATAATGCGGCAATTTTACAAGACCGCCGACGTACCGCACAAAATCCAATTTACAATCGGCCTGCTTATCCAGATTTATTAGACAGTGTTCTGAGTACTCAAACCAGCAATCGTTATGTAAATGCAATTTTAGTCCGTCTTAAAACTGGTACTTCCGCAGAAGATACTGCTGAACACATCCAACGTTGGCAGCAACTGACTGTCTACACGCGTCTTCAAATGGAACATATTTTAATTAGCAAGATGATTGCAACGTCAGCAAGGCAGATTGCGATGTTTTTAGTAATTTTGGCTTTGGTGAGCGCGGCAATTGTGGCATTTATTATTTATACCCTAACCATGGATAAAATTCGAGAAATTGCAGTTCTGAAACTAATTGGAACACGCAACCGAACGATTGCCTGGATGATCTTACAGCAAGCGCTCGCACTTGGTCTAATTGGATTTACTATAGGTAAAATCACTTCAACCTTTGCTGCGCCATATTTTCCAAAGTATGTATTATTGATTCCTCAGGATTCTATTCTTGGATTTATTGCTGTGATGTTGATTTGTATGTTGGCAAGTCTAGTAGCTATTCGTATGGCATTACGTATTGATCCAGCCGAAGCAATTGGAGGATAACACATGACCCACGGAATTTTAATTGAGGGTTTAAAAAAACGTTTTGGGCAAGGTGATAATGCTTTTTATGCATTAAAAGATGTCAATATGTGGGTGGATCCAGGAGAAGTTGTTGGACTGATTGGTCCGTCAGGTTCAGGTAAAAGTACCTTATTAAAATGTTTAGGCGCTGTGATTGATCCCACTGAAGGACGTATGACTTTAGGGAGTGAAGTGATTTTTGATCAACACTGGTTGGTAAAAGATTTAAGTGCATTGCGACGTGACAAAATTGGTTTTATGTTCCAAACACCTTATTTGATTCCTTTTTTGAATGTTTTAGATAATGTTGCGCTATTACCTATGCTTGCAGGTGTTCCTAATAACATAGCACGTGCAAGTGCTTTAGAAATTTTAACGGCTTTAGATGTTCAGCATCGTATTCATGCCATGCCTGGGCAATTATCGGGTGGTGAACAACAACGTGTAGCTATTGCACGCGGCTTGATTAATAAGCCACCTGTCATTTTGGCAGATGAGCCAACGGCACCTTTAGACAGCGTTCGTGCCATGACTGTAATTCGTTTGTTGCACGAAATGGCGGAAAAATTTCAAACAGCAATTATTGTTGTTACACATGACGATAAAATTATTCCGACTTTCCAGCGACTATATCATATTCGTGAGGGAATAACGTATGAAGAAAAAGGAGAGGGTCGTAGTTTCTAAAAGCGTAGAAATTTAAAGTATTTTATCTAGTTGATAGATTTAGATTAATAGCTTAATTATTTTCAATAAGCTGAATAAATTTTCTTTTTATTGCGTTGTTTTAAGTGGTATTCATCTGCTTTGGATAAACGAATAGTTTTCATATTTTTACGATGATATGTAATTAAACCAAATGTCTTGATTCCTCAAATTTGATTTTTAATTCTTGACTGATATATCCATGAACAGCATAGAGTTTTGTTTTTAAGCCTTCTACCAAATGCTCAATCATTTTAATGTCTGCTGTATGTTCATTAGATAAAGCTGTACTGACAATCTTGCCTGACTGACTCATGATTAAATGTAGCTTACAGCCAAAGAACCAGTCCATTGAGCTTTTACCACTTGTTGCAATGGTAGATATTTATACCGTTGAATACGCTGATTTTTGCCTACAGGCAGCGTAGTCGATTGATCCATAAATAAAATTGCTCTGATAATCTTTCATCAAGACAAAATGTAAAGCATACAGTGCCAATCGATGTGCTCTGATGAGATAAACTATCCGTTGTTAACAAGGTAAATATCTAAAGACTTGACCGTGATTTTGCTTTAATGAAAAGAATAAAACTTTGAGATTATGGAAATACGAAAATTTATACTAAATGGCAATAAACACGATTTACGAAACTTTTAATTGAGAGGATCGTATTTTAAAAATTGCCAATAAGTTACTTCGATTTTTGAAAAAAGTCATCAATCATGCAGAAGAAATATGTAAAATCAAACATGGTCGCTGAAAGCGTAGGTTGTGTGGTAACTCCCTAATAGTATGTAGCCACCTTTTTTTTCAAGCCAATTTCTTATCCACAATTCAGGTTATATTGATTTAAAAAGAGTATAAATCCTATGAAATTTATTAAAAACTTGTGCTTGTCTTTTCTGCTGTTTTTTTCAAGTTTATCGATTGCAGTAGCAGAAACAACAAAAGATCCATTATTTGTATTGCTTACCAGTAATGATGCTCATCGTACAAAGATGGCCATCGGCATGAGTAATAATCAATTCCAAAAAGGGCATCCCTTGACTGTATATTTAGTCGATCAAGGGGTTATGCTTGCTTCTAGCCGCTTCGAACATAGATATGCAGAGCATCAGGCCATGCTGAAAAATATAATGGTCAATGGTGGACAAGTCTTTATCTGTAAAATGTGTATGGATCAATATGGTGTTAAAGAGGGTGATCTTATCAAAGGTTTAAAATATGCGAATCCTGATGATATGGGGGAAGCAATTTTTCAACCTGGTACCAAAACTCTATCATGGTGATTTAATCAGATTTCTTACAACAAAGTATAATAAAACCTATTAAATTCACATGACGTTACTCAGAGAACTATAAAGCTACAGCCGTGAAATTTCAGGGCTGTAGCTTTATAGAAATACCACAACTTTTCGCAACAAGAATAGCATTCGGTATTCCTGCTAATAGCTCAGGAAGAGAAGAACTTGATTTTCCAAGCTTAATTTGGATGGTCTGCCTTTAGATGGAATATGCATTTTCAATTGCTTAACCATTAAATAAAAAGTTGACAATCAGATACCTATGTATCGCTTGAACTGAGGATCAGAAAGAAGATTGCTTTTTGATTTATGAAAAGAAGTCTAATCAGTGGTAGATGTCACTGCTGAAGGGCTTTGTTGCACAAAGATTTGAAATGCAAAGCGCCCCTAATTGAGCCAAATTTAAGGCGTAACTTGGGTAAGTGGTCGACCTAATTCCGTAAATCTGTTAAGGACTGCTACACGTGCATGGATCTCATTCACTTGGCTATCAAAACTCCTTGCACTGAGTTTATCTCCTAATAATTTGATGCAATGCATCTTAGTTTCAACCAAACTTCGCCGATGATAGCCTGACCATTTTTTCCATAGTGTCCTGCCTAAACGTTTAATTGTTCTAAGTAATTCATTTCGCTCTAGCGAGCTACTCTTTGTATCTTTCCATTGTTTCGCATTTTTTCTAGGTGGAATCACCGCATGCCCTTGCCGATCTGCAATGACCTGACGGCATTGCTTGGTGTCATAAGCTCCATCGGTATAAACAGAGTCAATCTGCTCATCTTGTGGAATCTGATTAAGTAAATCACCAAGCACCTGTGAATCACTGACATTATTGGTTGTAAGCTGAACTGCTCGTATTTGTAGGGTTTTAGCATCTATACCAATATGAAGTTTACGCCATTGGCGACGATATTCAGGTCCATGTTTCTTGCGCTTCCATTCGCCCTCACCTAGAAACTTCATGCCTGTAGAGTCCATGAGTAGATGCAGCCCATCGCTACTTTTTTGGTAGCTGATTACAATATCAATATGCTTTTGTCTTCTACAAAGCGTGGTGTAATCTGGAGCTATCCAATTTAATCCGCAAAGTTTAATCAGACTTTGCACAAAGCCAGTAACCATACGTAAAGACAGACGGAATAAGGATTTAATCATTAAGCAGCATTGGATGGCTGCGTCGGAGTAGGTTTGATTTCGCCCTTGTTTGCCTTTTGATGGAGCATACCATTGCGTAGCAGGATCAAACCAAATGGCAATATTTCCGCGACTCATAAGTGCTCGGTTATATGCGGGCCAATTGGTTGTGCGGTAGATTTTGTGTGTAGGCTTCTTCATTTGAAAATTATATCGCTGAAAAAGCCTTTACAGATAGGTTTGTGCAACAAAGCTCTGCTGAAGCAGAGTCATAATCGAGAACACTGTCGATAATCGCACATTGTTTTGTACCTGGATCTGAAACTACATAACTGAATGTATTTGTTTTAGGATCAAAAAATCTTTTACATTTGGTTGAGTCGACATAGTCTTACTCCTTTTTAAAATTTAGAAGCTCACAGAGCATATTTAAAACTTAGTTTTTGATACAAGGCAGGCCATTTTTCCACCAAGATTTCATACCACCTTTTAACTGTGTGACTGAATATCCCATCTTGGCTAATTTGCGTGTCGCTGGAATGCTTCGGTGCGCCGATAAACAAATGGTCACCACGGGCTGATCCAGATTGAGCCCCAATGATTGTATTGTAGATTCATTCAACTGTGTAATAGGTAAATTAACAGCACCTTTTATATGACTGTGTTTAAACTCGTGAGCACTTCGGACATCAACAATCTGTACAATTTCCCGTTTCTGTAATAATTCCTGACAAGTGATTTCAGGCACCTTGCCCCAAGGTAGATACATCAGAATATTAAACATGATTTTCCTCTATTAGAACAGTTGTTATCCGCGACTTATATTTATAAGGATTTAAAATAAAAATAAGTAGTAAAATAAATATAAGCCAATCTTGGGTTAAACTTCAAATCTATCCTCATAGAAAATACAATGACTTTTTAATAACCAAACCTACAATGCAGTCCAACTTTAATAAGACCTCATTCGCTCCAGAATGATCTTACGCTTCCTATTCCATAAAGAAAAAATAAAATTATGTTTAGTAGCAGATTAAAATCGATTTTATCGTCTATTTTTCAATTATAAATTTTATATTTTGTTATACTATAACCTATGTAATGTCCATAAAAGTGTAGTGAAGTGCTCATGATGTTGGGAAGATTGCTGGGGTTATCAGCAATCTTGTTACAGATCGCTGTGTTCCTGCAGCCTTTATTGCCAGAAAAACACAGTGTTTTTTCGGTATGTAAAACTATTGCCGCAGCATTACATCTAGAAGTTACTAACGTTCATCCACACCACAGCTTCGCAACATCACATCCGCATAGCAATCAAGCCAGCGGAGCAGACCAAAGCAATGCACATATCCTCGCACATGTGCAGGATCGACATGAACATCAAGAGCGGGATGATGCACATACCGGTCATGACTGCCAGTTTTGCCTGGTGCACAGCTATACCCTACCGCTACTCGATACCAAACTCAGACTAGTACTGATCAGAACTCAGACCTTACTGCAGTTCTTCAGTACATTTGTCCCATATACGCTGTCCCAACCTACTCCCTGGTTCCTTATTCCTCAGAGCCGTGCTCCTCCTCTAACATTCATCCATTAAATCAGCAGATGTGATATCGCTGAGCAGTCTTCCTAGTTTGCGATATGGTCGAAAATATTCATCTATCCAGAATATGTAGGCAGCTCACAATCGACATCTTCAGTCACCGTAATCCTATCCGTAATAGTTAATATGACTTTTGATTTGTCTGTATCTAAATCTTTTTGAAGTCCAACTATCACAGTCTCAATGACTTTCTAATTTTTCAAAGTGTTATTACAACTTTTTAGTATATCGATAAGGAGGACACAATGATGAATCTACTTCAGCATGATCAGGCACATCACCTAAAAAGTGATTTTAATAACAACTGTTGTCTGGATTTAGCACAACAAATTGTAAGGATCCGGCAAGCTCTCAATATTTCACAGACAGAACTAGCATCAAAACTGTGTATTTCCGCCCGTACCTTAGAAAGTTGGGAACGTGGAGTTCGTCATCCCTCAAGCTCAGCCCAAGCTTTGTTGAAACTCTTTATCAAGTCACCTCAGTTTGTTTTGGAAAATCTTGCTTGAATAGTATTAGCTATGTTTTTGAATAGTTTTTGTCACTACAAGCTTAACTTATAAATCATCATGAACCGATACATACCTATAAAGAGCAGTAGTATCGGTTTGGTTTGGAGAAATCTTTATGGTAATTGTAATTACATCACAGAACCGACGTCATATTACTCCGCACGCTGGGAAATGCCGAAAATTCTGGAAATATGAGCTCAAAGATGGGAAAGTTATGGACAAACAGCTCATTGAGGTGGAGAAAGAAGCATCATTTTCTCAGTCGGGTGAGGTGCTAGAAAAACTGTTACCTATGGATATTTTCGTAACTACAGGGATGGGGGACAGATTACGAGAAAAACTCAAAAATATTGGCGTACATGTTATTGTGACTGGCGAAATTGATCCTGATAATTTTATTAAGAGTTTAGTTTAACTCGCCCGCCTACCTCTGCGCTTTCGTTAAATGCTTTAGATTATTTTCTGTGTATGCTTGAATAAAATCTGAAACCATAGTTAAAGTTTCCCTTAAAAGTTAATGGAAACTTTCGCTGATAAAATACATCTTACCTAACTGCTATTTGATCAAAACATTAAATTGTCTAGGTTTGAAATAGGTTGACACTATATTTCATATAAATGCCTGACGAATTTCATCAGGCATTTTTTATTTGTAAGACAGATGCTTCTAATAAATTACAAAAGGAAAACCTTCTCAATCAAATGAAGGCCTTTCCTAAAATTAACTATTGTGAAGTATATGACCCATCTACTACATACTGGCTGCCCGTTACAAAAGATGCATCATCAGAGAGTAAGAAAGCAACGACCTGTGCAACTTCTTCCGGATTTCCTAAACGACCAACTGGATGCAATTTTATCAGTTCAGCTTCATCAAACTCACCAATTAAAGGCGTTTTAATATAACCAGGATGTACTGAATTAATACGAATACCCTTTTTAGCATATTCTAGCGAAGCCGTTTTAGTAAGCCCGGTTACACCATGCTTAGCTGCAACATAACCAGAAATATTTTCAGTCCCAACTAAACCTAAAATTGATGCTGTATTCACAATTGCACCACCGCCGGCTGCCAATATTGCAGGGATTTGATAATGTAGGCCATAAAAGACCGCATTCAAATTAATATCAATCACACGACGCCAAGCTTCAATACTTAAATTTGCAATTGGCTGAACGTCACCCAATATTCCAGCATTGTTAAAAGCTAAATGAAGGGCACCATACGTGCTAATTGAAAATTCAACCGCTGCTTTCATGTCTTCAGGTTCAGCCGTATTGGCTTTATTCGCAGCCGCTTTACCGCCTAAAGATACAATTTCCTCAGCAACTTTCTGTGCTGCTTCAAAGTTAATATCCGAGACTACAACACTTGCACCCTGCTTCGCTAAAAGCATAGCTGTGCTTTTCCCAATTCCAGAACCCGCACCAGTAACTAGGGCAACTTTATTTTTGAACCGATTTGACATAATAAAACCTCTTTCTTAAAGTACTGCAATGCTGAATATTTGCATCACATTTAAGAATTCACTTGTTTTTACTTCATCACTTGTATCGCAAATTGAATAACATGGCATTTACCACAATGTAATTCTCCCTCCTGTCTTTCTTGCTCTCCAACATAAAAATGATGGATATGATCCTGCTTGAAAACCTGCAAAATATCCCACGGATAGTATAAATATTCGATATTTTTAGGGCCACCAGTTTTATAGTTGATCTGCTCCTTGGAATACAGCTCACCGATAAACCATCCACCGTTTAGCAAAGATTCTCTTATGCCTTCTAAAACCTTTGTTTGTGTTTCTGTATCGAAATGACCAAATACACAAATCACGTTTTGATAACGCTCGGACGGCCATTTAGCTGCTGTTAAATCAACATGTCTGAGTTCAAGATTTATCCCTGTGGCTTCGGCTTTGCTGGACAGATGCTTCAAAGCAACATCGGAATAATCCCAAACTTCTGCCGAAAAAGGATAATTATCCTGTCTTGCCTGCTCAGCCAGGTACAGGATATTCCTTCCTTCTCCTTCAGCAATTGCCAGTGTTTTACCTTCAATCCGGATTTTCCGCGCAATCTCCTGGATAAACAGGTTTGCTGCTGTGCCGTATAGGTCCTGCGTCTGGGCATACAATTCATTCCAGTGCTGACTCATTTTATCACTCCATTTACGCCACTATCCAATCAGTTGGAAAACTCTTTAAATGCTTCCAGGGCATTTGCGGCATACATCAATGAAGGTCCACCGCCCATATACACAGCAACGCCCAGAGCTTCCTCCAGCTCCTGCAGGGTCATACCCATTTTGACCAACGTCCTGACATGAAAACCGATACAACCATCACAACGTGCAGCCACACCAATCGCCAAGGCAATCAATTCCTTGGTTTTGGAATCAATCACACCATCACGCATTGCGATCTGGGATAATTGATTGAAACTTTTCATTAAATCAGGTGAATCCTGGCTGAGCGTTCTTAAATTACCTGAAATATTCTGGGTTAATTCTTTGTATTTCATGACTTTCTCTCAAACTAAACAATCAACAATAAGGTTTTGTTTATTCAATAGATTATTTTTGTACCGGATAGCCCTGCTCTAGCCATGCTTGAAATCCCCCTTGAACGGATTTAACCTGAGTAAAACCCATATTCTGCAAAGTATCTGTAGCCAGTGCCGAACGGCCGCCTGTACCACAGATCAAATAGATCGGCTGATCTTTAAGATGTTCCAGTGCCTGTAGGGTATCGCAATGATGGCTCGCCAAAGGATGCTGGTGAATCCTCATTTCTAAAACACCACGAGGATAGTTCACCGCACGGTCTATCGCTGCCGCCTGAAATTCATCTGGTTCCCGAACATCAATTAGAATGGTTTTATGATTTTTCATGGCTTCAAGTAAGTCATCTACACTCACTTCCTGAATCCGTCTTTTCGCATTCAGAATGATTTGCTCTGCAGTTTTCATCATTTCTACTCTTCCTCACTCATCAAAATTAGCCTCATCTGTTATAAATGCCAGATCAGCAACTTAAAAGCACTTTGTTATAAACTCTCATTCCAGCACTGTTGCAACGATCACACTATTGCAAACAGCCCATTTGCTAAATTCATTTTAGACTCTACACCTGTTTGATATTCATTCAGATGACAGATCATGTAGTCATACATCAACTCATGCATTCTTTATCCATACAATGCACAGGACTAGCCTATGAGTGCTGAATAGATTAAATAGATTGCCACCCCAATCACAGTCGTAGCAAAAACCTTTTGGATTTGATTACTCTTTATCAAAGGTATCAAACTACGCCCAATGAGCATCCCAATGATACAAGCCAGAACAAAAGTCAGGGTAACCGAAACAGGATATTGAAAACCATCCAGAACGTGGGCAGAAATACTGACACTGCCAATCAGGAAGATAATCATCAGGGAAGTCGCAACGATACTACGCATATCGAGGTCTGTGAATTTACGCAGCGCTGGAACAATTACAAAACCACCACCAACCCCAAGCAGGCCAGTTAATAAACCCGCAACTACACCAATACCGGCGAGGAACGAGGCCGTTTTCACATTCCAGATCAGGCGACCGGTCGTTTGATTGACCTTACACGGTGGATTCTCATGGTCATTAACTTTGTTAAAGAAGATCCGGTAAGCCACAATCAACATGACTAGACTGAAAGCCATCGTCAGCCAGACCGGAGAAACAATACCAGCCAGATTTACGCCATAGCGTGCTGAAGGAATACTGATCAGGGCGATCCAGAGCGCAGCGCGATAACGTACAATACGCTTGAATAAACCCTCGAACGTTCCGACCAAGGCAGACAGAGTCACTGCCAGCAAGCCCACAGGCGCAGCCTGTGCCACGGTCCAGCCCTGACTCGCCATCAGTGCCGGTACAGCCAGGATACCGCCACCAGCACCAGTTAAACCCAGCAAGCCACCGATGGCCAACCCTTCCAGTATTAACACCCACATAGCCACTGTTCCTCTCTTTGCTAATGCAATTAAACAAAAGACCAAACTTTTTGTTTAATCTTGAAACATGTCTATTTGAAGTAATTGAGCGGAAGTTTTAAATAAGAAACCCCATTCTCTTCTGGCGTTGGAAACTGTCCACCTTTCATATTGATCTGAATGGAAGGCAGGATCAGCTTCGGCATACTCAGTCCCGCATCACGCTGCTGACGCATTGCGACAAAATCGGCTTTACTGATCCCGCTATGCACATGAATATTATGCTGTTTCTGCATCTGAACAGTGGTTTCACACTGATACGCATGACGTGACTCAGGCAGATAGTCATGACACAAGAAGACCCGAGTATCTTCTGGTAGCTGATACAGGCTGTGTACCGAATCAAAAAGCGTTTCTGCACTGCCCTTTGGAAAATCACAACGTGCCGTACCATAGTCCGGCATAAACAGCGTGTCGCCGACAAAGACGGCATCTTCAACCACATAGCTCAAGCAAGCAGGCGTATGCCCCGGTGTTGCTATGTTATAGACATCCAGCTCACCGATTTTGAAATGCTCACCATCTTCAAATAAATGATCAAATGGCTGACTAGCATTCACCTGCTTGAGATCCAGATTATAAATTGCAGCAAAGGTCTGCTGCACCACAGCGATTTTCTTGCTGATTGCAATTTTTCCGCCCAGTTCCTGTTTCAAATACTGGGCTGCAGTCAAGTGATCTGCATGAACATGGGTTTCCAAAATCCATTCCACGTCTAAAGTCTGTGCTTTGACATAGGCAATGATACGATCTGCCTGTGTGGTTGAAGTGGTTGCAGATGCCGCATCATAATCCAGCACACTGTCAATGATGGCACAGCGCTTTGTTATTGGATCGGATACCACGTAACTGAAGGTATTGGTCGCCTCGTCAAAAAAATCCTGTACCAGTGGGTGTTTTGCCATCGTTATTCTCCAGCCCATTTACGGTGCAGCAATACGCCAATCAACATCGCGATAATAAAATAGAAGACATGGTAATGCCCCAGGCCAATCAAGGTGAAACTTGGTGCTGGACATACCCCAGCAATCCCCCAGCCGATACCAAACAACAGGCTGCCAATGATTAAGCGTGGATCAAGTTTTTGACTGGTGGGCAATACAATAGGTTCGTTAAATACGGTTTTCGGTGCTGCAGAACGCATGGCTTTTTGAAAGGGAATAAATGCCACGGCAATTGCACCCATCATCACAAAGGCCAGACTTGCATCCCAGTCACCAAACAGATCCAGGAAATCCAGCACTTTTTCCGGATTGGACATGCCTGAAACCATCAGTCCGACAGAAAAAAGAGCACCAAAAATAAAAGCTAAAATATTTTTCATTTTAAAATGCTCCAGTCACGTGACGAACAATATAAACAGTGACAAAACCAGCAAACATGAAACTCATGGTGGCCACGATGGAACGTTTAGACAAACGACTCATCCCGCAAATGCCATGACCGCTGGTACAGCCTGAACCTAAGCGGGTACCAAAGCCGACCAAGAGACCCGCAACCACCAGCATCAGCGGACTCGCATTCAATTCAATTTCTGGCTGAACAAACAGTCCATAGATAAATGGCACCGTGATTAAACCCGCCATGAACCAAATCGCAGATGTTTTAAACATCATTTTAGGATTCAGCACCTGTCCGATTAAGCCACTGATGCCTGCGATACGACCATGCACATACAGGTAACCAACGACCGATACACCGAGCATCAAACCGCCGAGAAAAGCAATCAGGAAATCATGCATAGCGAGTCTACTTAAGTTTACAATATATTTATATATAATATATAATATATAATATTAATCAAGCACTCTGTGATATTCTTTCATAAATGATTTTTAACTATGCAGGACTGAAGGAGATCGTAATGAATACTGGAACTAATCAGGCTAAAATTGATTTTTCGGAAGTCGATATAGTCACAAACTACTTAAAAGTCTTATCAAATCCTGACCGCCTAAAAATTTTATGTGTCTTGGTAGAAGGCGAACTCAATGTACAGAAAATTGAGGAAAGCACTGATATTCATCAACCAACACTGTCCCAACAACTGACTGTACTGCGTAAAAATAATATGGTCAGCACTCGTCGTGAAGGTAAACAGATTTTCTATCAAGTATCTGACCCCAGAATCCTGACGATTATGCAAACCCTGCATCAGTTATATTGTGCTGCTTAAGCCTGTTTTTCACTCTAACTTGTACTTTGCTCTGCAATATTCCTCAGATATGAAGAACATTTTTGTTTCGCCACCTTTCGATATTACGCATACACTCATTTATGAATCCATTGATCATAAAATGGCACTCAAACTGGCGGGTAGTAAAGCATTTCCAGACCTGTCACATCTCATTAAATTGGCTGAAAGTGATCAATTTAGAATTAGAAATCCCAAAGCAATCATAGAGTCCTTGAGCGAAAATATATTGGACTATCTTCGTGCATCAAATGAGGTTCAATTATTCGATGGATTGCGGACATCTATAGAACTTTCAATTTCAAATGTTATGGCGACAGGCCTTGGCACCCAACATTATCGACATGATAAAAAGAAGTAATTTAAATGGTGTAATGAAAAATCCTGTAAAAAGACTCAAAATCTTGCAATAAGTACAAGGGCAACGTAAGATGAGGAGTGAAGTCATTTTAAATTCCTTGTACGGCAATTTGCATTACATGGAACAAACCCACAATAGTTACCGCTATTGTGGGTCATTAGCCCCTCTTCTTAACTAAGTTATAAGAAAAATACCTCTATCATTCGATTGATTCCTTTATATAAATAATAAAGTAAATATATGTTTTCGATGAAGCTTTATAAAATTCAGTATTAGACCTGTAGGGAAAACTTATCAAACGAAGTATTAGTTAATCCTTTTCTTCAACTTCTTCCTTAAACTCAAACAAATCATTCATCGTACAGTTAAAGTACTTACACAACTTATCGGCGACTGGTAATTCAATACGTACAGCACGGTCATAATACATACTTGTGAGCGTGTTGCGATTGATACCTGTTGCATGCACCACTTCACTTAATTTTAAAATTTTTCTATCGCCCATGAGGCTAGATAACTTACAAGTAATCATATTTAAATTAATTTACAAAAAATAACTTGCTGTGAGTTATTTGAAGTTGTTGACTGAGTAATACTTTGCTAAAATTAACCTACAGCAGGTTATTACAACTTATAGAAAGTATATTTTATCCATTTCAACTAAATTATAACTTTTTAAATATAAGGATTGAACCTGCATTAGATTATTTTGTGGAGATGACCGCCGTGTTACCAAATGAGTTATTGATCAGCCAGCAAGCTCGTGACTTAGGAAATCAATTAATTAAAGAAATGAACATCAATAGAAGTTATGGAATGGCTAATTTTCTTGGAGTAAATACTTGCTATGATAATCATCTGGCTGTACTTATTTGGACATTTCAACTGCTTGAAAGGGAACCTGCCTTAAATGAATTAGCAGAAATTAAAAAATATTTTCTTTTAATCTTTCCAGATAGTGTTTATCAATTAGCCTAAGTTGTATTTAAAAATTAATTTTTTAAATAAAAAGCACTAAATCAAAGAAACTTTCTTTAAAAATACCTATTAATTCATACGATTTACAGAATATATGAAGCATAAGTTCCTGCTCTATCACTCACTCGTACTAAAATTACATCGCTCTTTTTACTGATACTAAACGATTCATGTCCACACTACGTTCTGCGGCTTCGAGGGCTAGTTTTTGTTAAACCACTGAGAATAATGACAATAAACTGACCACTATATTTTTCCGGAGAGTGGTGTAGGAACTTTTTCATTATTGCTAATCATATCAGCGACAACATCAGCAACGAGCTCCTCTATTCCTGAGAATGCTTTAGACTGATCCGCATCAAGCCAAGACAATGATGGAAACTCAGCACACAACCCAACATACTCATTATCTTCTGCTGACCATGTAACACGGTAAGTATATTGTTTACTATCCATTTGACACCCCATAATGTTTTAAGTTTATGTATAAAAGTACGATTTTCATTTAGTAGTACTTAAATAATCACCCCACCACTGCATCATTTCAGTCCGTTGAGCTAAATAGTCAGCGTGATTATAGCTGGCACGGGTACGGTTCTTATCAATATGTGAAAGTTGTGCCTCAATCCAATTATCTTGGAACAAACCTGAGTCATTCAAAATGGTACTAAAAGTAGAACGTAATCCATGAGAAGATAATTGATGTTTGCCATACCCCATCTTACGTATGGCCATATTTAGAGTATTAAAATGAATCGGTTGATTGTATTTGCGTGGGCTAGCAAAAAGGTATTTTTCACCGTATGACCACTGCATGACGTCTTTTAAAATCTCTAAAGCCTGATTTGAAAGTGGAACTAAAAAATCTGGAATCTCATGGCCTAATATGACTTTTCGTCGAAACTGTTTAATATGTAAGGCTGGTATTCTCCAAATTTTATCTTTTAAATCAAAATGATGAGGCTCAGATAATAATAATTCAGCCCCTCGTACGCCAGTATGCAATTTGAACATCAATGCTTTTTTAATAATGGGATGGACATCCAATTTTTGTAATTTATTCTTAAAATCAGATATATCCTCCGCTTTCAAATACGGATAATTTTTCTTGATTTTGCTGTTAATGGTGATTTTATTTAAACCATGAGCGATGTTGAACTCACAATAACCCATCGCTACAGCGTAGTCATAAATTTGGTTCAAATAACTACAAGCTTTTTTGACAGGTTCTTTTACTTGGCGTCCCTCTATTTTTTTAATTACTGAAACCAGGTCATAGCGCTTGATATTTTGAAAAGGTAAATCCTGAAGGTCTGGATAAATATCTTGCTGTAAACATCTTTCTGCTAACTGTAGTACACCACAGCGGGGTAGATCGTTGAATGCATTCTTAATTTTGAACTGCAGCCACTCATCTCCGACCTTGCCAAAGGTGATGACATTAGAGGCAGTATCTTGTTCAAAACAGAAATTATTGTCTTTAAAGTCATCTCTGACTTGTCGTGCCTTTTTCAGTGATAAATCAGGATAAAGACCTAACTGAATGCGTCGACGTTTTTTGGTTAGTGGATCTGTATAACGATAGCACCAAGATTTTCTTCCATTCGGCTCAATCTTCAGGCTAAGTCCATCTTCATCGGATAAAAAACATGTTTTTTCCTTGCAATGAGCTTGGCGAACTTTAATTTCAGTAAGACTCATGGAATTTAAATGAAACCTATCAGAGGATTGATTGGATCAATTATATCAAACTAAAACGTTTTATATATGATGCGTACACTACGCATCATATATATTTGTAATATATTGTTTTATATATTTAATATTTTAAGTATTTGTATTTTAGTAACCATTATAAGTACCACCTCTTCTTTAAGTTCCCAACAACTCACTTTTTCTGTCATCAATGTTAAATAAGTCTTGTGCTTTAAATTCTTAGATGACCTCCTCTACCCTTTATTATCATTTTTATAAAAGTAACTATATGTACTCATTAAAATTTGTAGAGCTCAAAAACAAAAAAGACCGCTATATAGCAGTCTTTTAACTTAATTAAATAATAATTAATTCATTTTCATCATAAGTGCATAAGCATCACGTTTGTTTTGACGCAATGATTCTATCTCGGACTTCGTCAGCTGTTTTACGAGAGTTGAGGATATACTTTGCTTCCCACTCTGTGAGCCTTTCGAAATCGTACCCGTAAATCGATTTCCACCATGCTTCAAGATTACCATATACATCCCTCAATTGCTGAAGAGTTTCTTTACTTAGAGCTAATTGTGATGAGTATTGTTTACCCGTCAGTGCATATGCTCCAATAACTTTATTCGTCCCAGTTGTTTCAATATGACCTTTTAATGCTGCAAAAGTACCACCTTGGGTCTGGGTATCATCAACAATAATAACACATTTATCATTGTTTATTGTCCCATCAAATGCTGGTGGGTTGGCTAATCTATGCCACCCATCACCGCCAGTTCTTGATACTTTTATAGCTTGAACTATATTCGTATCAACTTCAAGCCCAAGTTTCTTTGCTATAACTGCTGAAGTAGCTAAAGGAATCATATTACGACCGACTGCTTCCTCAGCATGTACAGGTACTATAATAGTTTCCCGACCATCGATAATTCTTTCTAGTTCAGCAATCGCCTCATCCGAAACTAAATCTTTAGCTAAAATATACGCACTTTCAACATCCCCTGCTTTAGCAGCTTCATACATGTAATGAGAGGTTGCATCTCCAAGACCACGGTCAATAACCGTTTTAGGAAACATATTCCAATCTGTGCGATATAACTTCATATTTTTAAATAAGTTTTAATGATGGCTAGCATTAAATTTTACACTAAATTTACCGCTAGCATCTCTTGGATATTATTTTTCGTATCAGGCAGCACTCTCAAAAGCCGTTTGTTTGGACAGTCCCCATGATCATACACGAGGCAGCTTCAAATACTTATGGGCCCATCCTATCCAGTTGTATCTTCTTGCATCACATGAATATTGTATACTCATTTTGACTACTTGAAAATTATGGAACA
The DNA here is from genome assembly GCF_001696615.3 of Acinetobacter sp. WCHAc010034. Classification (NCBI taxonomy): domain Bacteria; kingdom Pseudomonadati; phylum Pseudomonadota; class Gammaproteobacteria; order Moraxellales; family Moraxellaceae; genus Acinetobacter; species Acinetobacter sp. WCHAc010034. The sequence goes on from NZ_CP032268.1 coordinate 20,934, forward strand.
ACGTCAATAAAAACAATAACTCTAGAGTCTTTAGTCGACATTCCTAAAAAGGTAAATTCAACATTTCTTTCCATATCATTTCTTTGTGTCTCTAGATGAACAAAAGAAACATAGCTTATTTCAAAGAATCGGGCTAGGGTTTTTATGCCAATGATTTTGTTCTCTTCATTAGCAATTAAAACATCTAATTCCAGATCAAACTCTTCTAATTATTTAATTAAATCTTTAACTTTCATTTTACTATCAACCTCTATGAATTATTTAAAAAATTAGCACAATGAAACTTGTGAAAAAAATGGATTTGAACAAAATTTTTTAGCAAAAAAAGCATAGCAACCAGAAAAATCTTTCCAGCAATCAACAAAAATATCCCCGTGTGCTTCCAGTTTACAACATTTTGACTACCACACTGCCCACAGTAGTAATAATAGCCTTTGATACGGCCACCGCATTCAGGACAATTTTTATGATTAATGAATAAGTTACTCAACGTCTCTTCTCCAAAATTCTTATTATCAAGTTGTAAGTGAAGATAGCACACATTTATAAAAAATGTCTTTTTTAAAACATCAAAAGATGTTATAAAAAAGACATTCGCTACTTTAGGATAACTTTTAAGATGAATTTAAATCTCCTTGATGAAGAATCAATCCAACCTTCTGAACCCACGCCATGTGATTTTTTCAAAGGTGAAAATGCTATCAAAAAAGCTAAACAGTTAGGATTACCTGATCTCGAGTTAGTCAGAAACGCAATTATGATCGGTGATGCTGACTATAGAACAAATACTCACTATAACCGTGCACGCTTTATTGCACGATGGGGAAAAATTGGAGAACAGATTGCTTTACTGCTTCGACAATCTGATCCTGCTTGGATATTCCACAATGACAGCCAGCCAAGAATTGAGAATACAGTAAAGAAAATACAAATTATCTTTATGAGCGGGAATATTGCATTGGGGTTAGCTGATCAAGTTGTATCAGCACACTGTGAAAAAGGATTAATGACATTAAATAATATTAAGGAGAATCAGTCTGCTTATGATGATGAGACAAAATTGAGAACATGGATTTTATACTTTCCTTCAGCATCACATCCAGCCTATAAAGACATTGATATCCCAAATATTCCTTTTGAATTTGCATACCCAACTAGCTTCGTACAGGACTTAAAAGCGAAAAAAATTTCAATTTTACCAAGTGACCATACTTGCAGAATTGCATTTGAAATAGATAATACAGTTCCTGTAAAAACTGATCCTAAGCCAGTATTGGAACCATCTAATGAAATTAAACCAGATGATTTTGATATTCAGCTTGTAGTTTAATCTGAGGTTAATGTGTTTAATAAAGATCGTTTACGTATTGCTAAAGAATTACGAGGACTTAGCAATACCGATTTCGCAGAAAAATTGAGTTGCTCTATCTCTAAGGTAAAGCAACTTTTAGACGTGGATAAAGAAATCAATGAAAATGATCAAGATGATATATGCCGTGTATTAAATTTACCCAAGTCATTCTTTGCAGGTAATGACACACAACCACATGAAACAGACCAAATCTTCTATAGATCGGTTGCTCGTATTAAAGCACAGCATAGAAAAGCTAATGAGGCATATACTCTTTTAGCAATAAATATTAACAAGTACTTAAATCAGAAAGTAAAGTTACCTACTTTTCACCGTCCTGATTTAGATATTACTGAGTTTTTGGGTGAATCTAAGTATGCCGATCACCTAGCGTCAGAGTTGAGAGGTTTATGGGCTTTAGGTAATCAACCTATTAATAACATTGTTTCGTTGTGTGAGCTAAAGGGAATCCGTGTCTTTAGATTACCGACTGAAATTCGAGAAATTGATGCACTATCTTTTTTTGATGATGAAAGTGGTAGCCCTTTCATATTTCTAAATACATTTAAGTCTGCCGAAAGAGCCCGCTTCGATTGTGCACACGAACTTGGTCATATCGTTATGCATACGCATAACAAAAAAATTCGTGTCGAGAAAGATAATCGTGTTCTCGAAACTGAAGCGGATCAATTTTCATCTGAATTTTTAATGCCAACAGATGCATTTCTTTCTACTGCTCCACGCTATTTTTCACTAGAAAATATGATTGAGTATAAAAAGATTTGGCGAACATCCCTGAAGGCTATTAACTATAAAGCTCACAAGCTGGGATTAGTTAGTGATTGGGTTAATCGTAGTAACTCTATAAAGATCAATTCGTTGGGCTACAACATTAATGAACCTGAAGAAACTCATCGAGATGAGAGTTTGATGTTGCCCAAAATTATCTCTGTTTTAGCCTCACAACCATCTTTTGATAAAAATAAAATGCTTGATGAAATTGGAATCTCTGAAGAAGATTTTAATCAATTAACATTTGATGCTTTAGTTAAAGTTGAGCCCCCGAAGAAAAAACATAAGTTATATATTGTCGAGTAATACAAACCTTCCTTAAAAATAATGCGCCTTACGGCGCACTATTTATGCAAAATCCTGATTAATTTTTTTATGACTTCACGCCCAACGTAGTTTTGCATCCCATAAGTCATACTTTAACTGAAAATGTAACTTGCCCCATCATGACTTTTTTCATATAGCCTACTTGAACTGACACCATAAATCCCATGTGTTCCATAAAGCATCGTATACAATTTCAGATAAATTCTTTAGTTATGTGATCAGGCTATGTGCTCAAATTACCTATTTCCAAATAAAAGAAATTTGACACTCTTAGGTGTCGATACAAGCCAGTTTGATCTTGAGCTTAAGGATCATGTATTCCCTTCCTATCATGCTCCAATCATTCTGAACGGCTCAGATCACTTAGAGCTTGATATTGCAAAGTTTGGATTACTACCGAGCTGGGCGAAAGAATTGAAGTTCAGCAGTCATACTTATAACGCCAGAACTGAGTCTGTAGCAGATAAGCCTAGCTTTCGACATGCTTGGAAGTACAGCAAGTTCTGCCTAGTCCCAGTACAAGAATTTTATGAGCCGAAATACATCAATGACAAGCCACACTGGTACACCATCAAGCGTAAAGATGATCAGCCTTTTACTGTTGCAGGGATCTATGATGATGCAGTGATTAATGGCAATAAGGTACGTTCCTTTTCAATGTTGACCATCAATTCGGACCATCACCCTTTTATGAAACAATTCCATGCACCGAAGGATGAGAAGCGATCCATCATCGTTATTCCAGAACAGTACAGAAAAGACTGGCTAACAGCCGATCATGAACATGCGCATGAATATTTCTTTCAAATGCCCGATGAATTCGTCACATTTCCACGCGATGAGCAGAAACAAAACGTCTTATTCTGACGCATCCTTGTTTATCCACAACTTTTTAAATTTGAATTTTAAACGCTGTTAGTAATATCCTATTTAAACAAATTCTACTTCCAAACACGCCTCGTAGCGTAGGAGTATCTCATGTCTAAGAAGTTGCCTATTTACTTCTCTGACGACGCATGGTCATCTTTACAAGAGCTCATGGGTCCAGAGGGTAAACCAAGTCCTACCATCAACACCGTGCTTGAACAAATCGCTGTTCAAAATGAGCTTGTTGAAAAATTAGGGCTTACTGCTGTCCTACCCAAATCCAAAGTATCTATTCCCGTCTCTTTAGAGCGTATTCCTGCAGGTCCGGCCTTCAGCACCAAGGATGAGCAAGACAAAGCACTCGATCTGAATGAGTTCCTGATTCACAACCCTATTTCTACTTTTATTGCCTATGTAGACAGTGAATCCATGCTCGATGCTGGCCTAGAGATTAATGATCCAATCATTATTGATCGCAGTATTGAAGCCAAGCATTACGATATCGTGGTTGCCCTGATTGATGACAATGCCTCGACCATTAAGCGGCTGATGATCACCAATAAGATGTCCAAGTCTGAAATCAAAGAAATATTTGGAGATGAAGATTATCCGCTTCCAGAACTTTGGTTGAAGGCTGAAAATTCGAATTACAATCACATCATTCCTGATGATAGTCAGACCATATCAATCTGGGGTGTGGTGACTTTTAATTTAAAGCGTATTTATCACCGCTCATAAAAAGAAGAATAACCATGCAAAGTGAAAATGAAATATTCGCGTTAGTCGACGTGAATAATTGCTACGTCTCGTGTGAGCGTGTGTTTAATCCTGCCTTGAATGATCGCCCAACCATTGTGCTCAGCAACAATGACGGCTGTGCCGTGGCCAGAAGCCAGGAAGCGAAAGACTTAGGCATCAAGATGGGTGTTCCTGTATTCCAAATTAAAGAGCTGATCAAACAACATAACATTCAGGTGCTATCCAGTAATTTCTCCTTATATGGCGAAATGTCCAAGCGCTTTATGGAGCTGCTTGGGGACTATGTTGCACCAGGAGATCAAGAGGTCTATTCCATTGATGAATGCTTTCTGAAGCTCACAGCTTACGAGCATCTATTTGACCTGACTGTATATGCTCAAGACATGAGGGCTAAGGCTTGGCGTTGGTTAGGCCTACCCTGCTGTATTGGAATTGGTCGCTCTAAAACCGAAGCCAAGATTGCCAATCATCTCGCCAAGAAAAACAAGTTCTTCAATGGGGTCTGTAATCTGGCCCATATGGACCCATGCTCTACAGAAACGCTACTCGCGCAGGTTGATGTGTCTGAGGTTTGGGGCGTAGGCAGACAGAACTGTAAGAAGCTCAATACTATGGGTGTTCAATCTGTGCTGGATCTGATCAATGCCAATCCTAAAGAAATCAAAAAGCAGTTTAGTATCGTGATGGAAAAGACGGTGCTTGAGCTACAGGGCCTTTCTTGTATTGACCTTAGTGATGATACTGTAGCGAAGAAGCAAATCATCAGCAGCCGTTCATATGGCAACCCAGTGTATGAAATGGATGACATTAAAGCTTCGGTTCGGCTTTATGTGGCCAGAGCCGTGAAACGAATGCGGGAAGATGGCTCAATCTGCAAGATGATCGGCGTGTATATCCAAACCAGTCGCTTTGATAATACAGAGCGCTACTCGCCTTACATCGTCGTTCAAATGCATGAGCATACGGATGATCTACTGCTCATCACCAAGGCCGCGATGAAAGGCATCGATCAGATATTTAAGAAAGGCTTTAAGTATAAAAAGGCGGGAATCGTGCTGCTCGAAATTACAGATCAATCCAAGTTTGTGCCCGATCTATTCACGGACTATTCACATAAGCAAGAGCGAGAAAGGCTTTCAGATGCCATCGAAGCCATCAGTGAACGGTTTGGGAAGAATCTCGTCACGCTAGGCATTGCCAACAATAAAGAAGCCACATGGCACATGAATCAAAACCTTAGATCACCTTCGTATTTAACCAAATGGTCTGACTTACCAAGAGTAGGATAAAAACATGCACTTATTTAAATTAACTGACGAACAACTCGCACAAATTCTTATCCCGAAACGATTTGTACCACCTACTCCACCTGAACATGAAGGCAAGAATATGGTCTATGTATTTGATAGTGAGGATAAGTTTGAACTGACTTATGATGAGCTGGTGGAAATCATTAGCAAAGCTAGAATGGCTGGTCCGAAGTTGATACCTGTCTTAGGCACCGTGAATTAAATTGTGCAGTGTTCGCACGCCACTTGAAACATAACTTGATTGGAAATGAATTTGGGCTGAGAAAAATTCAGTTCAAATTTAACCTGACGGGCACACTAAAAAATGGGTAATTGTCAGATCGAGTTTGGACTACAACACTTTAGCTCATCGATTTACCATACCGCTAATCTTCACACCATTTTCGTAAATCCAGCGATCAAACTGTGATACTACATTCCGCTTATTAATCCAAGTCAGCATGGTGCTTTTCATAAAGGCAGTTTACTTATAAACAGGGAAATTTCTAAACAATTCCCCTTTAACATGCTTAGGCTATTTGATCCAGAGTTCATCTTTTTGCATCATTTTTAACATTAAATTAAATATAACCAGCGGAGTAACATTTTTTTTGTTAGAGCCGACAACTCTTTGAAAACTAAATTTAACGGTTCGCTCAGGAGCATCCAAATTAACTGGGTAGTTTTGTTTTTCTAAATACAGATGATCTCCTAACATTGGCTCTATACCAGTAATAAAATTAACAATTTGTTGCTCATCACCTTTCATTCGGCATTGAAAATGTAGAAAATTCTTACGCAGTTTTCCAAATAATAATAATATTTTAAGCGCCTTAACCATGTTCTTTTCTTTCAGTGCATCTTGCTGCCTATCATCTTTATAATGAAAATCAAGGAGAGGAATTATTTCATCTGGACGAGTCAGTTTTTTAGCCTTTTCGTAAAGTTCATCAAACCAACTCTCTTCTAAATTCTTACTATAAACATAATTCGTTTTTAAATTAAATTTTTGGCGATCCATCCATTTAGTGCTCATCCATTGACATCGTTGCATCCATTCTTGAGCTTGGGTATCTTCGCTTAAACGACCTTCTCTAAAACTTATCAAACGTTGAAAAGGTGTCAGAGTACTCTTCTCTATACTAAACTTCTTTTCTTGTCGGCCAGCCATCGTAACTGGCTGTGTTTGCTGATAAGAATTAAACCATTTCTGCTGCTGAGTATAACGATTTAGGTTTATGTAGTCTGTACTTGACTTCACTGGACTAAAACACTGTTCTAATACTTTTTTTGAAATGATACACGGCGAATTATAAATTCGATCGACTGCTAATAAATCCAAAACATGAAGGTAATTTGAAGCCGTTTGCTCAATACTGCTATGCCCCATCCAAGAGGCGAGCACCTGCCATTTATGTTGAATAATCTCTTCTTGAGCACGTGCTTTCATACCAAACAATAAATCCCTCATCTTTTTTGCTTTTACCCAAGGACAATCTGTGTAGGTCTTGATCATTTCTTTTGAACCGAGCAAAGTTATTGCTAGATAGTTAGCAGCACTGTGGCGTAATGTATGAAAACTAAAGCCATGATGCATACCTAATATTTGACTAAACAAATCTACTGTAATTTTGCTGATACATTGATCAGTTAATACACGATGATTCACACTAAAAAGTAGATCATCCTGCTGATTAACCAAATATTGCTCATAACGATGTTGTATGTAACGTTGTACTACTAAAAACTCATGTTCTGACAATGCAATTTTCAATGGTATTTGACGATTCGCACTTCGCGTTTTCAGACGGCGATATGAATTGTCTTGGATATGAAGCGTGATATTATTAAAAACTGTATTTTCTTTTTCTTTATAAAGTAGCTCTGGGCAAATAATATCTTGTATTTTAAGACAACGAACTTCATTTAATCGAAGTCCAGTTCTATAACTTAGTAAATACATCAGCTTTAAACAACTCAGATGATCGACCCACTCTGATGCCGTTGGCTCTTGACTTAAATTTTCTAGTTTTTCCAATAATTTGCCAAATAGCAAAGGACTCACTAGCCGTGCATTGCAAATTTGTAAATGCTTAAAACTTGAATTCTGTAACACCAATACCCCTGGAGCATCATAATTCTCTATACAGAATTGATGAAAATCTTTTAGGCGACCAAAACGGTATTCTGCGCTTTGGTGCATCTTACGAGAGGTTTTTCCTTTCACCGAATCTCGTTGAACTGCTTTTTCATCACGTTCACTGCTGTATTTCAATAGCTGCCGATATAAATCCTCATAGTCATCTATGGATTGTTGCTTTAAATCTAATTTATTGAGCCAAATCTCAAATATAAATTCTTTGCCAAACGATCCTAAGTAGCTTTCAATAGTTGATAATTGAAGCCCTCGTTTTTTTAAATGCATTAACCAGTGAATTAAGCGTAGTTGAGCATCAATTAAAGACTTTTCCTCCGTATTAGCATCAACTATCTTCTCCTCTAACACCCTTCTAGTTTCTTGCCAAAAACGTAGCGTGCGTTCTTCTTTATTCCTCTTTTTATCTAAACGCTCAACTTTTTGACCTTTACGTTTCTTTTGACCAAACAACATCAACTCATACGGAATCGTTTGTAATTTGCTTTGAACAGTCGGAACTTCAGGAAGTAACTGCTCTTGTTCAAAATGAATAGGGCGATTATCTGGTTCTGTGACTTGATTGTAATCATTATTCCACAGCAATCTAAATTCGGATGGCCTTAAAGCAACAGTATTAATCTCTTGCTGAAGCACATTACTCAAAAATATATCTATGCTGAGGTTTGGATTAAATTCGAGTACCATTTGCACATCATTAAATGCACGAAATCCACGGCGTTTAATTTGATATTGCAGATCCCCAAGACTTTTTTTCCTGCCTATCTTACTCAAGCTTTCTAAAATACAATCTTCAACTGAATGTTGCAGACAAAATTCTTTCTGAGTAGCTTTCAACTTTTTTAAATATTGCAAAATGAACTGCGCATATGGGTTAAAAAAAACATGTTTCCATTGGTACAACTTTCCCTGTTCTACATCGTTGCCATATTGAGAGTTTTCAACACGATAATGTAGTAACAATGGATTAGTGATTTTTTTGTAGTCCGAATGGTATAACCGAAAACAATTCAGATCTGTACCAAGCTCAATGGCCTCCTGCAATTGCTTCTGAATAGCAATCAAATGCTGTTCATCTGCACAGCCTGAAATATATATAAAACTTAAGCATAAATTTCCCCATAAGTACTTTGGTTCATTCCAATATTCAAATGAATCTTGCCAATACTGCCTTAATTCCTTAAGTACATGGATATGTAGATGCCCCTGTTCTAACCGTGACTCTGTACTCTCAATTTTTCTAGGCAGTACGATCCGTTTAGTATGTGGATTTAGCTTAATTCTGTATGATTTTTTATCTACATTCTGGTTGAATTGCTTCCTTCTTTTATTAAATTCATCTTCAGTAAATTGCATCAGTTTTGATTGTTCGTCTCGGCTCAACTTTTGACTCAAACAATCAACACTATCTTTAATGTCATGCCATTTTTCAGCGATCTGCTGATCAAGTTTTTGCTGCATTTCTTTCGTCAATACTTCAGGTGGAGAAGGCTGTCTATCTAGCGACTTTTTCACCATTTTATGAATATCAACAAATAGATCATCTAGTTGTGGTTTTATTAGTTCTTTGATTTTTTGCATACAACTATTTTCGCTCTAAGTGTTTAATCGATAAAGATTTGACATTATCTTGCAATTGCTGGCGGGCTTGCTGTACATAGACATTCGGGATAAGTGAAGAATGCGGATGAAAAGCCTCTCGGTCACGTTGGTCATGACCATACAGGGCCTGAATTAAGTGAAAAGCTAATGCTGGTTTACCCTCTTGCTGCTCATGCATCAAAAAGTTCATGTCAAAATGACGTAACCAATTCGAATACATATTCTTTGGAAAGACTCCTTGCATATATGAATTCACCCATTTTCTCGATAAAGGGATTAACTTAATTTTCCTGCTCTGCCATTCTTTGACAGTTATCGGCAAGATATCTTTACTAAAAATGACCTTACCAAAAAGATCATTTACAGTTATCTTCTTCTTTGCAAAGACTTGTCTAAAAAATGAACCGTACGCTTCAATAATTTGTTCTAAAAAGGCAGTGTAATTTTGCAGTGTTTTTATGAAAAAATCAGATAAAGGGATAAAACGACCATCTTTTCTTGCTTTACTATTTTTTTTATCATTCACATATAAAAGCTTGAGCTCAACACAATAATCATCCAAATTCCCCAACAGGTTTTTTTTAGGCCGACTTGCCAAACTCAACAAACTGATATGCCACATCCAACACGCATATGCATTAAGTTGATTAATAATGTGCTTATCTTCTTGGATGTTTTCGTGACAATGTCTATGTAAAATATGGAATTGCTCTTTCACAAAATTGGGTTCAAGTGCCAGTTGGCTCCCTATCCTTCCTATAGATAATGCAGATTGTACTTTGAATTGTTGTTGCAATATTTTTAGTTCAGCCGTGTCTTCAGTAAAATGTGTGGAATGTGGTGTAAGTGCTTTTTCTAAAAGGCTAGATATGTGCTACTGAGTTGAGTTTTCGGTAGCCCGCCATAATAGATACCAGGCATGTGATGCTGACTATCCCGCCCAGCAATTACATGAGCAAGATATTCATTATATGTTTCATAATATATATGAAAATATAATTGAGCCTGCAGTTTTTCTACAGTGATCGAACCTACAAACCGATTATCAAGCCAATTCTTAAGTTTCGTATTAATGTGTGTTGATGAAATTAGTGGATTCGATGCTTGTTCTATATAGTCAAACCAAGCAGAAGGTAAATGTAGTTGATGTGTCATCACTTCATTCCACCGCACATGATTTAAGCTCTTAATCTTCTGCTCTGTAATTTTAAGATTTAATTTGAGTAAATATTCGCGACGTCTACTTGAACCATTCTGGATCAAAATTCCATCTTGAATAAGCTCGTTAAAATCCATCAGTGCGACGGGTGATAATCCCGTCAAAAGTGACAATAAACATGCTGCAGCGATTGCAGCATCCCTCCAGTGCCCGGATAACTCGGTTCTCAACACATAAACAATTTGCTTCAGTATATCTGGCGCCAAATAATGTGGATTTGTAACAAAAGGAGCATGACGGCGCTGGCGATGCCGCATTAGATGCGTCGCATTATCGCTGAGTATATAATTTAAATTTTTAGACTTTTCATCTTCTGAATAAAACTCCATTTCAGGATCTAATAGATCAACTTCACCCTCTTCATCTTTGTGAAGAGCGGCATCATAAATACTGATCTTTGCGTTATGTCCAATATCTACTTGCTTACCCGTTTTAATTTCACGAAATTTTTTGAGTTCATTTTTCGTCGGCCATTGCAAAACTTTACTTTTTTTTGACTTACGCTGACGATGAACAACACGACGATCATCAAGTCTTTTAAAAATTATTAATAGAGCCGATAAATACTCTATGGCTTGTACTTGTTTGAAATCTTTAATATTAAAAAGTTGATTACGATCCTCCTTTTTCAAGTTACGTTCGTACATGACATAGCGATTTAGTAGCTCACTGCATTCTTGAAATAATTCAGCATGATTAGAATCCAGAACATATCGTGATACATAGCGAAAGAGATCACAAACATGTTTTTGCTTATTCTCAGCTTTATCAATTTTTGCAAATTCTTGATACTGCCGATATGTTAAAAAACTCGCTTGTAGAATCAAATAACGTTCAGACGACAGCTCTTGAGTATTACTAGTAGTCGGGCATGCAAAATAACTTAAAGAAGCTAGATAATAATATTTACCTAATTGTCTAGAACTAGATATATAGCCATATATCTGTTGTGCTTCCTTATATAGAGCATGGGCTTTTTCACGTAAATCATCTGATAGATCGACAAATTGTGTATTCACAACATGATTGCGTAATAAACAATAATCTTTTTGGAATTTTTCTGCTAAATCTAAGAATTGCTCTTCTGTTTCAATCTTTGGCATATTCGCTTTCGCTTAATTTTTTATCAAATTGCATTGGTTAAATTCATTACGATCTGAACAATTTGGTAAAAGTTGATCTTTTATTGAACTCTTTGTCAGCTTAAAAAATCTAGCAAAAAATTTAGCATCCAGCTCTTTCTGAGCTTTTCTCTCAAAGCACAAGTGTTGCTGTGATTTTTCGATAAAATCATCAAGATTATGTATCAACTGTAAGATTGCAACATAATTAGAATGTACACGTAAGCATGGCTCCGTTTGCATTAATAGCAATATTTTTTGCCAAATTTTCACATAGATTATTTTGAACTTTGCTTGTACTACTACTTTCTGGCTCTGTTTAATCTTTTTGATTTTCAGTAGTTCTGAGTTAATTTTTACTATCTTAAATTGAACATTTTGTCGCTCAAAGCAAAAGGGCATGATAAATTGCCCCATAAATATCTCTATATTTTTTACTAAATAGTCAAATTTTAACATTTTTATCGATATAAAAAATGAGCATATCTTTGTATATTAAAATTCATTTAATTTATCAACTAAATTTTCTCAAAATTACAATTATCAACAAATACATATGGTTTACTTATCATGGGTGGTCTAAATTTTAAAAATTCTTCCACTTTTTTTTAGTTTTCTGTTATCTGCTGAAGAGCAAATGGTCCGTATGGCTCTTGCAGATATTGAAGCAGTTAAAGGTCTTACTTTTGATCTTCCCAATCGAAAACTGAAAGTCTTCCATAATGAAGGGATTCAGCAAATTACGGCCAAACTTGAAGGACTGGGTTTTGGGGCGAAACTTGATGAAACACAGCTTTCTACAGGCGATATACCTAATGAACCTGATCCTGTGAGACAAGCTAAAGTACTTAAACTGTTATTAGGCATTAATGCTCTACTTTTCTTTATAGAATTCATCAGCGGAATTATTGCTGCGTCTACAGGATTGATTGCTGATTCTCTAGATATGTTTGCCGATGCAGCCGTTTATGGTATTGCGCTATATGCCGTCGGAAAAGCTGCGAAATATCAAGTGAAAGCAGCCCATTTCGCAGGTTGGATTCAGTTATTACTTGCTGTCATCGTGATTATTGATGTCATTAGACGATTCATGTTTGGAAGCGAGCCAGAATCAACGCTCATGATTGTTATTGGCCTGCTCGCACTTATAGCTAACGTGACATGCTTATATCTTATTTCTGGTCATCGAGAAGATGGCGCACATATGAAAGCCAGTTGGATTTTCTCGGCGAATGACGTTGTCGTAAATATGGGCGTTATATTTGCCGGTGTACTCGTGGCGTGGACGGGATCAGCTTACCCAGACTTAATCATTGGCATCCTGGTTTCTTTATTCGTGCTTAATGGTGCTCGAAAGATTTTGGCTTTGAAGTAAGAGTATCGAAAATGAATCTATTTCAAGTTAAACAAAATCAGATCGTCAAAATTAGAGATCTCAAAAAAGGTAATCAATACAGTCATACCACTGATCCCGTATTGGAACGGCTCCAACTATTAGGTTTTAGAGAGGGTGAAACTCTACAAGTACTCGCTAAAGGTGTTTTTGGCGGAGATCCTGTTTTAGTTCAAATTGAAACTTCAAGATTCGCATTAAGAAAGAATGAAGCTGAAAGAATTTTTGTAGAGTTAGTATCCAATGAAGATTAAGAACATTGCATTAGTCGGTAATCCAAATTGCGGAAAAACCTCTTTATTTAATACGCTTACTGGTACGCGACAAAAAGTTGCCAACTATGCTGGAGTTACCGTAGAAAGAAAAGAAGGTTCTTTTAAATTACCTTCTGGTGATGCAATACGAGTATTGGACTTACCCGGAACTTACAGTTTAAAACCTAGTAGTTTAGATGAAGAAGTCACCAGGGCAGTTTGTTTGGGCGAGCTAAAAGGTGAAATTCTACCCGATATTTTTATATGCGTTGTAGATGCCACAAATTTAAGCTTACATTTGAGCTTGGTTCTCGAAGTTCGTGCTCTAAATCGCCCTATGATTCTTGTATTAAATATGATGGATGAGGTCAAAAAGCGTGGTATTTCCATTGATAAGGATAAACTGTCTCAACTGTTAGGTATCCCTGTAGTTGAAGCTGTCGCAGTTAAAACAAAAGGAATTCAAGATTTAATTAATCAATTAGATCAAAAAAATCTTTTTATTACTCCTTATCATTCTGAATTAAGTCATTTTGAACAGGTCAAACAAATCACCAAACAAGTTATTTTAAATAATGACAGTGGTGATAAAAGAACCGCATTTCTAGATAAAATTTTTCTACATCCTGTATTGGGTTTAGTAATCTTAACTTTAACCATGTTTGTGATGTTCCAGGCGGTATTTATATGGGCAACGCCTTTTATTGAATTCATTGAAAATTTTGTCGCATGGCTCAGTGATTTTATTGGACCACTAATCCAACATCCTCTATTAAAAAGCTTGGTTGTGGATGGGGTAATTGCTGGTGCAGGTAGCGTGCTTGCATATATGCCTCAGATTTTGATTTTATTCTTCTTCATTTTAATGCTTGAAGAGTCAGGCTATTTACCCCGGGCAGCATTTCTTTTAGATAAATTAATGTCTAAAGCCGGGCTTAGCGGCCGTTCATTTATTCCTCTGCTATCCAGTTTTGCTTGTGCCATTCCCGGAATTATGGCAACCAGAAGTATCAGCTCTGAACGGGACCGATTAGCAACAATTATGATTGCACCCTTGATGACCTGTTCAGCAAGATTGCCAGTATATGCTTTATTGATCGCGGCATTTATTCCGAACCAATTAATCTACGGCTGGTTAAGTCTGCAAGGATTAGTCCTTTTTGGTCTTTATATGTCGGGAATAGTCTCAGCGTTATTAGTTTCAGTGTTTCTGAAATTGGTTCGAAAAGATAAAACTGAAAGTATTTTTATTTTTGAACTTCCCACATACCGAATTCCAGATATTAGAAATATTGCATTAGGCTTATATGATAGGGCAACTATTTTCTTAAAACGAGTTGGTGGCATTATCGTTGCGCTGTCTATCTTGTTATGGGTGCTAGTCACGTTCCCTCAACCACCAGATAATGCAACCATGCCGGCCATTAACTATAGTTTAGCTGGTCAGTTAGGGCATTTAATTCATCCTATATTTGCGCCTATTGGGTTTACATGGGAAATATGTATTGCACTCATTCCTGCTATGGCAGCAAGGGAAGTTGTAATTGCTGCTCTTGGGGTGATTTATGCGATGTCAGGTGATGAAGATACAGTAACTCAAAGTCTGTTAAGTCAAATTTCAGGCCCGGATGGATGGGGGTTAGCCACAGGTTTATCATTATTGGTATGGTTTATTTTTGCTCCCCATTGTCTTGCCACGTTAGCAACAATTAGACGAGAAACAGGTAGCTGGAAACAGCCTGTCGTTATGGCAACTTATTTGTTTGCATTATCCTACATCTTTTCATTCATCACATATCAAGTTGCGAGTAAGTTTTAATTAGCAAATGAATAAAAGAGGGGGGGAGCTAGCTCCCCCCCCTTTATTAAATTACTCGATGTAAGCGTGGGCTTCTGAATACTTTTATCTAACTATAACAACTACTTAAATGTTTAAATCTCTAGGTTTTGAATAGTCGAGGTATCAGACGAATATAGATTGGTAAAAAGCATAGTTCAACGATAGTCTGAGTCAAGATTACAGCAGGAATTATGGGCATACTTCCCGGAATTGCAAAAGCTAATGGAAGAATAACAAATGAATTTCTATATGATGCTGAAAAGGACACAGCACTAGCAGAGCCAGATTCTAATCGAAAAATACGAGCAATTATCCAACCCACGAATGGAGCAATAATGGCAAAAGAAATATAAATTGGTAAAGCTTGAAGAGCTGCACTTTTTGCAAGCCCAATTTGAGGCATAACTGATGCTAGGACGATAAACAAAACTAGGGCTGTGGCAGGTACAGGAAATAAGTTTAGGCTTTCAGCCACTTTTTCTGCTTGTTCATTTCTATTCCCAATGAACTGAACTATAGCTGCCATTGCTAAGGGTGCAACAATGAACCATACAAACGCATGGACAAAAGGACCAATTTCAACAAGCTGAGCTACCTCTTCTCCGAGGAGTACACCAAGATAAATTGGTAGTAAGATCATTTGGATAAGCAATAATACAGGTGTCATCGCAAGTAATAATCTTGCATTACCTTTCCCAACATGGGTGAAAGTAATCACATAATCAATACACGGTGCTAGTAGAACAAAAAGTACAGCTAAACGAATAAGTGGGTTTTCAGGTAAAAATTGTATTAGACCTGCCGTAATTAAAGGTAAGGCAATAAAGTTAGTAATAAGTAATGCAGAAATAAAACGTAAATTTTTTAATGCCTTGCCAATTTCTGCAATAGGTACTTGTAAAAAAGTAGCAAATAACATTAATGCCAGTGCAGGGTTAATCAAACTTTCTAAAATCGTCGCTCCACTGATGGTTAATCCAAAAATAACTCCGATAAAGATGGTACAGAAGTAGATTTTGACTTGATTATCTTCAAGAAAATTTCGAATATTTTCCATTTTAATTGAGTTACTCACTTGCTTTTAAATAGCGGTATACCGCCTGGCGACTAATTCCAAATGCCTGGCCTAATGCCATTTTTGAAGGGTACTTTCCTTCCTTCCATTCTTGTCTTAAAGCTTCAGCCTGTTCAGGTTTCAATTTATGTACACGCCCTTTGTACTTTCCTTGAGCAGAGGCCAGTTTTATTCCTTCTTTTTGACGCTCTAAAATGATCTCACGTTCGAACTGTGCAAAAGCGCCCATCAATTGCAGCATCAAATTATCCATCGGGGTAGATTGAGCAGTGAAAGTAATATTTTCTTTTACGAACTGGATGGCAATTCCTCGTTTGACCAGTTTATCTACTTCAGTGACTAAATCTTTTAAGCTTCGAGCAAAACGATCCATGGAATGTACAATCACCCTGTCCCCTTCCCGGACATAGTTCAACATTTCCTGAAATTTCGGTCGGTCGGTATTTTTACCCGAAGCTCGGTCAACAAAAATCCGGTCGATTTCAATTCCCTCAAGTTGACGTCCTGTATTTTGCTCGACTGAACTCACCCGGACATAACCTACTTTTTGACCTTTCACTCTTTCACTCCCCAATTGGATAAAAATGAACAATTTCGTAAATTATAAATCTTTAATATCAAAGTTACATGTTATATATGATTAAAAATCATTTAAATGATACATAAAATCCGGGACATTCTGAGTGTTGCTTTAGGGTACAGGCAAATAACACTCATCTAGAGCCTGTCACCAATTAGCTTGAGAAAACCTGATTTGTCCTCATTATCCTTTCATGACTAAAAGCTATGTATTAAGAAACGATCAGAGAGAACGGATTAAGGATTTGTTGCCTGGACGGGCGGGTACTGTTGGAGTAACCGACAAAGATAACTGAACTCTACTGTAAGTAGTCATATCCTTATTTTTATCTAATTGAGGTGTATAGGCTGAAGGCATCATGTGATGTCATAAGAAAGGCTGAGCGGATTTTTTGCATGTGATTTAAAGTTTATGGCTGTTATATATTTGATATTAATAAGTAAGTTATTTGTTACAACGTGCATTGATCTACTTTTGCTGTTTCAATTGCTCTGTGCTATTGATACTACTCCGTTCGATTTTTGGTAAATTTTCATGTCTAAAAAAGTTTTTGAAGATTCAGATAAAAAAATTATATTACCTGCTGATATTAAATTTGATAACGGCTTAGTAGTACCTATTGAAGAGGTTAGTGTTAATACTGTCCGTGATGATGATAATAATATTATTGCCTTAGATCTTAATACCGATTATGACGGTCCAACTATGACTAACCACATAGTTTTTGATATTTATGGTCAGCCAGATACAGGTATTGGTTTATATGATGAAGACCCAGATTACTACGAACATCCTGATGATCGTTCTTATGATGTAGCAGAAGATATTTCCCAAGAAACGTTAGATGAAATACAAATTCAAATCAAATAAAAAAGCCCCTACACTAGTTGAGTAAGGGCTTCTTGTTCATTCGTAGTGGTAACGACATGAAATAATCGTTATCGCTGCGTCTGTTACTTCATAGACTAGTCTATTCTTTTCATCTATTCGTCTGCTCCAAAACCCAGATAAATCACCGAGTAATGGTTCAGGCTTACCAATACCTTCAAATGGAGTTCTCAGACACTCCTTGATTAAGGCATTGATTCGCTTTAGAGTCTTTTTGTCTTGGCTTTGCCAGTAAACATAATCATCCCAAGCTGAAGGTGTAAAACTAGTCTTCCGTTTCATCTAAAAGTTCTCTTTCGATCGTTTTAGATGCTCGTAATTCTGCAATTGATTTTGCTAAATGTGCTGCATTACTTGGAGAAGACATGAGATGCAATGTTTCCATCAAACTATCGTAATAGTCTTGACCCATAACAACGGCATGTTGACCTTCTTTACGTGTAATAACAGCTACATCTGCATCATCAATAACACGGTCTAAAACCGTTTTCAGGTTATTGCGAGCATCTGTATATGTAAATACATGCATTTATAGCCACCGATTAACAATCATCATTGTCTTAGTAATTTTAATTGTACAGTATTCTGTACATAAAGTAAAACACTTACTTCGTAAAAAGTAAGAGCCATAATTTATGGCACTGTTGCAAATAGCGATTGATGATAAGCAAAATAGTTTTTTAGCTAAAAGTTCAGTATATGAATCTCTTCCATTGTCGGCATTTTTAGGGCGAAATCATTCTTTGGGCTGTGTGCTGGTATTGTAATATGGCATTAGCTACGTGAACTTCGGGAAATGCTTTCTGAACGTGGTGTGAATGTTGATCACACGACTATCTCAGAGTGAAGTGTGTCTAGTTAATAGAGTTTTCGGTCTCTAAGCTTTTTTGAAGGGAATCTCATTGATTCAGTTCCCTATTTGCAACAGTGCCATTAAAATTACTAATATTTTTAAATAAGAAACTTTTTGGACAAATTATTTCAAACAGACCTGTAAAACAATTAAACTATTTATACATAAATTTATAAAATAGGGGGAAATTTTATGACTGACTTTATTAATAATATTCCATCCGACTTACCGGCTTGGGCATGGGTAGCTATCACCGCTCTAGTAGTTTTAGGTCTTTGGCTTTTAGCTAAAGCGACCGGTAACACCAATAAAAAAACAACAATCATTAAAGGTGTGAATCAATCATCAAGTTTTGCCAGTTCACAGCAAGTTGCAGAGACAATTCATAATCACGATAGTAAACCTAAATCAGATCAAGGCGAATAATCATGGGGGCATTATCAGAAAAAGTAGATATTAGTGAAGTCACACAAGGCGGTTCAAACAATACTCAACAGGTTGCTAAGACCATCATCAACAACTATGGAACCACTCCATTTAACGAATCAAAAAAATCTTTTATAATTCAAGATATTATCGAAAACATTATTGAATTAGAATTATCTTTTGAGGCTTCAGAGGTAGATGTAAAAATATACGATATAAGTAAAAAAGTGGATCACAATAGAATTGAAATTTACAAAGAAGCCTTCGATTTTTTCATGGGACACAGACAAGTAATTCAGTCACGATTGCATGCATTGGAAAACAACCTTACACCACTTGCAACAAATAAACTTTTTATGGTCATTCGAAATCTTTACCACAAATATGTTTATTTAAAAGATCCAGACTCTATAATTGGTCAAATGCAAACTGAGTTGTCTAATATTTTACTGGCAAGTAATCCAGAAAACTATGATAATATTTCATACGTACCATCAATTATTTTCTATGTTTTCTCTGAATGCCAAATATTTAAAAAGCCTCCGCTATGATTTTACTATCCAATAAGAATCCTAAAAATTCAGTATATTATTTAGGCTCCGTCTTATTAAAAATCATGATTCAAAATAAAGAAAACAATCTTGGAATTAATGATTATTATGATCTAGTCAACAGCATTGAACCTATTTCAATGAATAGATTTTTATTAGTTTTAGACTGGTTATATATGCTTGGAAAAATAAGCTCAGACAGTAAAAAAGGATTAATTTTATGTATCTGAAATACTTATCCATTAAAGATAAGGATAATAATCCTATTCAACATGTTGAGTTCAAGAAAGGTATAAATATAATTAAAGGTGAGAAATCTAATAATACTTCAAATACAAAAACAAATAGTTTAGGTAAAACAACGCTTTTACGCTGTGTAGATTTTTGTCTTGCAGGTAAATGGAGTTCATTCGTCTTTGATAAAGAGTTGAAAGACACAAAGAATAATACTGTATTTAATTTTCTTAAAGAAACACTGCCTTCTTTCGAATTAGTGCTCGCCGATACTCTAGAGAATAAAGTTACAAAAACCCTTAAGATCACTAGATCACTTACAATCAATCAAAAAGCAAAAAAAGAGACTAGTTTTTTTAGTACCAATAATTTTATCAATGGTGAATTAGTCTCAGAAGCAATTTTTGAAGAAAAAATTAAAAAAATGCTATTTGACTTCCAAGGTGATAAACCATCTCTAAGACAATTGACTGGCTTTGTTGCACAAACCTATCTGTAAAGGCTTTTTCAGCGATATAATTTTCAAATGAAGAAGCCTATACACAAAATCTATCGCACAACCAATTGGCCCGCATATAACCGAGCACTCATGAGTCGCGGAAATATTGCCATTTGGTTTGATCCTGCTACGCAATGGTATGCTCCATCAAAAGGCAAACAAGGGCGAAATCAAACCTACTCCGACGCAGCTATCCAATGCTGCTTAATGATTAAATCCTTATTCCGTCTATCTTTACGTATGGTCACTGGCTTTGTGCAAAGTCTGATTAAACTTTGTGGATTAAATTGGACCGCACCAGATTACAGTACGCTTTGCAGAAGACAAAAACATATTGATATTGCGATTAATTATCAAAAAAGCAGTGGTGGGCTTAACTTGCTGGTAGACTCTACCGGTCTAAAGTTTTTAGGTGAAGGTGAATGGAAAAGGAAGAAACATGGACCTGAATATCGTCGCCAATGGCGTAAACTTCATATTGGTATAGATGCTGAAACCCTTCAAATACGCGCCATTCAACTCACTACAAATAATGTGAGTGATTCACAAGTGCTTGGTGATTTACTCGATCAGATTCCACAAGATGAGCAGATTGACTCTGTTTATACCGATGGAGCTTATGACACCAAGCAATGCCGTCAGGTCATTGCAGATCGGCAAGCGCATGCGGTGATTCCACCTAGAAAAAATGCGAAACCATGGAAAGATACAAAGATCAGCTCGCTAGCGCGAAATGAATTACTTCGAACAGTTAAACGTTTAGGCAGGACATTATGGAAAAAATGGTCCGGCTATCATTGCCGAAGTTTGGTCGAAACTAAGATGCATTGCATCAAATTATTGGGGGATAAACTCAGTGCAAGAAAATTTGATAGCCAAGTCAATGAAATTCATGCACGTGTAGCAGTCCTCAACAGATTTACGGAATTAGGTCGACCACTTACCCAAGTTACGCCTTAAATTTGGCTCAATTAGGGGGCTTTGTATTTCAAATCTTTGTGCAACAAAGCCCAATTGACTCCAAAATTTATTCGAACTTCTGATCATCAAATTTCCAATATTATTAAATATCTCCATCCATCTACTTCTTCATTTGAGTATGAATTATTACATTTGTTCTTATTTGATTTTCCTAAAATGGATATTATTCATGAAAGAACAAATATTGAGCATACCATTGGATCAAAATCACAAGAGTTTAAATATCTTAATAACACGTTAAGTACTGGTAAACGTGAAATCAATGATGTAAAAAAAATAGAGCTTCTTGAACTCAAGTCAAAATATGACAGTTTCCAAAGGCTTTGTTGCACAAAGATTTGAAATACAAAGCCCCCTAATTGAGCCAAATTTAAGGCGTAACTTGGGTAAGTGGTCGACCTAATTCCGTAAATCTGTTGAGGACTGCTACACGTGCATGAATTTCATTGACTTGGCTATCAAATTTTCTTGCACTGAGTTTATCCCCCAATAATTTGATGCAATGCATCTTAGTTTCGACCAAACTTCGGCAATGATAGCCGGACCATTTTTTCCATAATGTCCTGCCTAAACGTTTAACTGTTCGAAGTAATTCATTTCGCGCTAGCGAGCTGATCTTTGTATCTTTCCATGGTTTCGCATTTTTTCTAGGTGGAATCACCGCATGCGCTTGCCGATCTGCAATGACCTGACGGCATTGCTTGGTGTCATAAGCTCCATCGGTATAAACAGAGTCAATCTGCTCATCTTGTGGAATCTGATCGAGTAAATCACCAAGCACTTGTGAATCACTCACATTATTTGTAGTGAGTTGAATGGCGCGTATTTGAAGGGTTTCAGCATCTATACCAATATGAAGTTTACGCCATTGGCGACGATATTCAGGTCCATGTTTCTTCCTTTTCCATTCACCTTCACCTAAAAACTTTAGACCGGTAGAGTCTACCAGCAAGTTAAGCCCACCACTGCTTTTTTGATAATTAATCGCAATATCAATATGTTTTTGTCTTCTGCAAAGCGTACTGTAATCTGGTGCGGTCCAATTTAATCCACAAAGTTTAATCAGACTTTGCACAAAGCCAGTGACCATACGTAAAGATAGACGGAATAAGGATTTAATCATTAAGCAGCATTGGATAGCTGCGTCGGAGTAGGTTTGATTTCGCCCTTGTTTGCCTTTTGATGGAGCATACCATTGCGTAGCAGGATCAAACCAAATGGCAATATTTCCGCGACTCATGAGTGCTCGGTTATATGCGGGCCAATTGGTTGTGCGATAGATTTTGTGTATAGGCTTCTTCATTTGAAAATTATATCGCTGAAAAAGCCTTTACAGATAGGTTTGTGCAACAAAGCCGTTTCCAAATCTCAAAAGAGTATGATCATGAAAATGATGCTTTAAATAAGATTCAAGAAAAAATAAATAAAACGAAAGCTCATATCAATGAACTTTTACTTGATAAAGATGTTTGGGAAAAGCGATTAGCGGAAATGCTATCAAAGAGTAATTCTATTGATACTCAAACTATAGAGTACATCTATAAAGAAGCTCAAATCTACAATATCGATATACATAAAAAGTTTGAAGAAACTGTTATTTTCCACCAAAAAATGATTGAAAATGAAGTTGAATTTATCAAAAAATCAGTTTCTAAAAGCAAAGAAGCAATTAATTCACTAGAATTGGAACATGCTAAATTAGCAGAAGAATATTCAGTCCTGCTAAATCAATTAGCAAAAACAGGCTCTCTTACTGAATATACCAATTTAGGTCATCAAATTAATGAACTTACTAAAGAGATTGCGGAGACTGAATCCTTAATAAGTCAACGTGAAAAAACCTCGGAAGAGTTGGCATCACTTAAACAGCAATTTAATAATCTAACGATAAAAATTGAGGATATATTAGAAAAAATGCGAATTAAAATTACTATTTTTAATCGCTATTTTTCTGAATACTCAAAGATTCTAACCGATGATAGTTACTACATAGTTGTCAACAAGGATAAGCTTCAACACTTCACCCTTATACCAAGTTGTGAAAGAAACGATAGTAATATTGGTGATGGTAGTAAACAAAGCGTCATCATTGCTTTCGATTTAGCTTATGTTTCATTTGCCAATGACCATACTATTAACCTAACAAGACCACACTTTTTTACACAAGATAAAATAGAAATTATTGATGTCAATATCTTGGATAGATTGATCAACCTTATTAATAGAGTCGATTGTCAGTTTATATTTCCTATCATTTCAGACAAATTAGATGGCATCCCCGATTTTGATGATAGTAATATAATACTTACATTATCAGAGGATAATAAATTCTTTAATATTGAGAAATACAACTCTGCCAAGAAAGGTTTAATATCAAAGTCTATAATCGATCTTGCTTTATAATATTACATCCAATATAAGCCAGGCTTCTTTAACTATAGCTAACTTGATTAGACATTTAAGTATTAAACTATTTTATAGCTACAATATTTAATGTCTGAAAAAGCTTTTAATTGTATGGATAGATAGCCCAAGCGTAAGTATCCGGCGATATTTATATATGAAATTCGAGTATTAGGATCCAAAAACCTAATTTTTATAAGCAGATACTCGTTATACTTAAGCAAATTTAGGTATTACTAGAGATTCTTGCTTCATGACTCAGGTTCAACTTCAACAACTACAAAAACATCTTTGGAATATTGCGAACGATTTACGTGGAAAAATGGGAGCTGATGAGTTCCGTGACTACATTCTCGGCTTCATTTTCTACAAATACCTGTCTGAAAAAGCGATTAGCTTTGCCAATGAACTGTTGAAAGATGAAGGCTTGGCAGAAAAATATCACCAACTTGATGAAAATAACCCTGATCACGCTGAACTCATTGACGGCATCAAAGAAAACTCAGTCGAAGAAGTCGGTTATGCCCTAGCTCCAAAGCAACTGTTCCACACAATTGCTGAACGTGGTCGTCAAGGTGAATTCATTCTTGATGAATTATCAAATACCTTACGAGAAATCGAACGTAGTACCTTGGGTGCTGAGTCTGAAGATGATTTTGCCAATCTATTTGAGGATCTCGACCTTAATTCAACCAAACTCGGCAACAATGCCAACGATCGTAATGAATTGGTCAGCAAAGTACTCACACATTTAGACAACATCGATTTTGATCTCAGTAACTCAGAATCAGATGTATTGGGTGATGCCTACGAATACCTGATTGGTGAATTTGCATCTGGTGCAGGTAAAAAAGCAGGTGAATTCTATACACCTCAAACCGTATCAACTTTGCTTGCAAAGATCGTGACTCAAGGCAAACAACGTCTACGTTCAGTCTATGATCCGACATGTGGTTCAGGTTCATTGCTTTTGCGTGTAAAACGTGAAGTTCAAGATGTCGATATGATTTACGGTCAAGAGATGAACCGGACCACCTATAACCTGGCACGAATGAACATGATTTTGCATGATGTTCACTTTGCCAAATTCGATATCAAGCAAGAAGATACCTTAATTCGCCCACAGCACATTGATCAGCGTTTTGAAGCAGTGGTCGCCAATCCTCCATTCTCAGCCAAATGGTCAGCAGATCCTATCTTCTTGCAAGACGAGCGTTTTAGCCGTTTTGGTAAACTTGCACCAAGTTCAAAAGCAGATATGGCTTTTGTTCAGCACATGCTTCATCAGCTCGATCACAACGGTACTATGGCGGTTGTTCTACCGCATGGTGTGTTGTTCCGTGGTTCAAGTGAAGGTGTGATTCGTCAGTACCTGATTGAAAAACTGAATGTGATTGATACTGTGATTGGCTTACCTGCCAACATTTTCTACGGTACGTCTATTCCAACCTGTATTTTGGTACTGAAGAAAAATCGTAAACATACAGGCGATATTTTATTCATTGATGCCAGCAATGACTTTGACAAACAGAAGAACCAAAACAAGCTATTACCTGAACATCTCGATAAGATCATTGCAGCCTTTGAACAGCGTCAAAATATCGAGAAATATGCAAAGGTTGCGACACTGCAAGACGTGAAAGATAACGATTACAACCTCAATATTCCTCGCTATGTCGATACCTTCGAAGCTGAAGATGAAATAGATCTGAATGCCATTGCACAGCAACTCAAAGAACTTGAGCAGCAAAGCCAAAATACCGACAAAGTAATTGCTGAATTCTGTAAAGAACTTGACATTGACTCACCTTTTACGGAGGTGAAGTAATGGCTACACCTAAGTTACGTTTTCCAGCATTTGAAGAGAAGTGGAACAAACAAAGATTAGATAGTTTTTTAGAAAGAGTTTCTAATCCTATTGATGTGATTCCTAACAAAAAATACTCCCAAATTGGCATTCGTTCGCATGGCAAAGGAATTTTTCATAAAGAAGCTGTTACAGGTGAAGAGTTAGGAAATAAAAGAGTATTTTGGGTTGAGCCAAATGCTTTGGTAGTGAACATTGTTTTTGCATGGGAACGAGCTATTGCAGTTACAAGTGATGCAGAAAAAGGAATGATTGCATCGCATCGATTTCCTATGTATTTGCCGAAAAATAATTTATCGAATGTAAACTTTCTTCGCTATTTGTTTGTTACTGATAAAGGACAAAGTTATTTAGAGCTTGCATCCCCAGGGGGAGCAGGACGCAATAAAACCCTAGGTCAATCTAATTTTGCGGAATTAAAAATTGATCTACCAAGTTTAGAAGAACAAACAAAAATCGCTACTTTTCTTTCTACAGTGGATGAAAAGATTAGTCAGCTTTCGCAAAAACTCCACCTTCTGGGCCAATATAAACAAGGCATGATGCAAAAGCTGTTTAGTCAGCAGATTCGCTTTAAAGCGAATGATGGTAGTGAGTTTGGAGAGTGGGGAAAAGTTAAATTCTCTGAAAGTTTCGTATTTCATAATACAAACTCATATTCACGGGCTTTGCTGTCGGAAGTAGGTGAAGTTATGAATATTCACTATGGTGATATT
Organism: Acinetobacter sp. WCHAc010034; assembly: GCF_001696615.3. Classification (NCBI taxonomy): domain Bacteria; kingdom Pseudomonadati; phylum Pseudomonadota; class Gammaproteobacteria; order Moraxellales; family Moraxellaceae; genus Acinetobacter; species Acinetobacter sp. WCHAc010034. The sequence continues at coordinate 46,976 of NZ_CP032268.1, forward strand.
CATACAAAGTTTTCTATGCTTTTTGATGTATCTAAAGAAATTGTGCCATTTTTAAATGATCAAATAGATTCTACTAAAATTGCTGAAAATCAATTTTTGAAAGAGGGCGATTTAGTTATTGCTGATGCTTCTGAAGATTACAAAGATATTGGTAAAGCCATCGAAGTTGTTCATCTAAACAACCAGAAAGTTGTTGCAGGATTACACACATATATCGCTAGGCCTGTTCAACCCTTTGCCTTGGGTTTCTGTGGATATTTAATGCAAACTTTTGAAGTTCGGGAGCAAATTAAAAAGCTAGCTACGGGTACTTCTGTCCTGGGAATTTCAAAAACAAATATTGGCAAAGTTGAAATAAAACTCCCCAGCCTCGAAGAACAAACCAAAATCGCCAACTTCCTATCAAGCATTGATCAAAAAATTGATGTTGTTTCAGAGCAGCTAGAACAAGCCAAGCTTTGGAAAAAAGGACTTTTACAGCAAATGTTTGTTTAAATACTGAGAACGTCAATTCCTCCATCTGATCTGAAGACTTTGAGGGTAAAACATCACCGTATGTTTTGAGCTTCAATCAGATGGATTTCACTTAGATCACAGTAATTCAATAAAAAATTAGAGAAAGAGATGTCCGTACAAAGCGAAGCTCAACTTGAAAATCAACTCATTGAACAGCTCAAAAACCTGGGCTATCACCAGGTTGATCTCAAAGATGAAAATCAACTGCTGAGCAATCTAAAAATTCAAGTTGAACGCGCCAATGACATCGCTTCTTTCTCTGCAAATGAATGGGCACAAGTCCTCAACCATCTCAAGGCTGGCAATAGTTTTAACTGTGCCAAAGTACTGCGTAATCGCTTTCCTGTGAACTTTGACGATGGTTCTACACGCCACATTGATTTTTTGTTTGCCGATCCTCAGAAAAACATCTACCAAGTGACCAATCAGATCGCTATCGATCACAGTGCCAGTAATGGCCACACCAGTCGCTTTGATGTCACCTTGCTGATCAATGGCCTGCCTTTGGTGCAAATCGAGCTAAAACGCGCCGGGGTAGAGCTTCCTGAAGCCTTTAACCAAACCCAACGCTATGCCAAAGTCGCTTATAGTAGCGGAGCAGGTCTGTTTAATTACATCCAGCTGTTCGTGATTAGTAATCGTGACCACACCCATTACTATTCAACCGGCACCAGCAATTTCGAATTTACCTTCCCTTGGGCAGATTTTGACAATAAGCATATCCATAAAATCGATACCTTTGCCGAAGCCTTTTTAAAGCATCAGCACATCACCCAAATGCTGACTGAATACATGGTGATCCTGGAAGTTGAAAAGCGTTTGATGGTGCTGCGTCCCTACCAAATCTATGCGGTACAGCAGATTATTCAACGTGTGCAACATTCAGCGCAAAATGGCTATATCTGGCACACCACAGGCTCAGGAAAAACCCTGACTTCATTCAAAGCCAGTCAACTCATCATGCGTTTGCCTGAAGTTGAAAAGGTCCTCTTCGTGGTGGATCGCAGTGATCTCGATACCCAAACGGTACGTGAGTTCAATGCCTTCAAAAAAGACAGTGTCGATACCACCAAAAATACCGGAACTTTGGTCACTCAGTTGGGCCAAAAGCACGACAAACTGATTGTCACCACCTTACAAAAGCTCGGTGGTGTTTTAAAAAGTATGCTGACATTAAATGAAGCCATTATTGATGTAAAAGAAGGTTAAGTCGAAGGCTTTAAAATGGTTTTCAAGCTTTTTGGAGAAATTGCAACTTCTTCTAAAACCACGCCTTATTCGATGCCTTATTTTGCAATTATTACCTTCAATTCCTACAGTAAACAACTTACCAATACTTTGCTTGCAGTTTTTAAAAGCAGTGATGAAACTGTCCCAATGATCACTTGCAATTCGGGTGTAGTGAATACCTAATTGTTTAAGCTTTGTCTTCAACCTTTGGACTGTAGCTAAATCTCTCTTACCCCAAACATAAGCAACAATCTCACCTGTTTCTCGATGGTAGGCGTAAATAAGCCATTGTTTATTATTTTTATTTCCAACAAAAGTCCAGAATTCATCTACTTCGAGAGATTCATAATGACTTTGTTTAGGCTGAATTTGATAGGCCGATTCAGTTAAAGTCCGTAAGACTTTACCGATACTAATGCGCTCAACTTCAGCGATATCTCGTATACCGCTGCCTCTGACCATTAACTGTAATATTTTACGAGTAATGCCAGAATTACATCCTAGATAGCTCAGAGCATGGTCACCAATAAACTGACGTTTGCAGTCTTTGCATTGGTAGTTTTGTTTCCCATCTACTTTGATGCCATTTTTCTTTATACTGTCACTGAGGCAGGTTGGACATTTGATTTCTAGAGTTATTTGCATTTCTCTATTTTATCAAAATTCAACCTGCTTTTTTTTAGCATACTTTTTGATACACCACCCAAAAGCTCAATATTGCCATCAGTTCTGACCGTTATAGCGATCAGATTCACTATCTCAAAGATAAAAAAGTCGTGATTATTTTTGATGAATGTCACCGTAGCCAATTTGGTGATACCCATCGCAATATCAAACGCTTCTTTAATCAGGCGCAAATGTTTGGTTTTACCGGAACGCCAATTTTTGAGAAAAACAGCCAACTGAAAATTGACTCAAAAGCAATCACCACCAATGCCCTGTTTGACGAATGCCTGCATAAGTACGTGATTACCGATGCCATTCGTGATGGCAACGTCCTACCCTTCCAGATTGCCTATCTGGGTAAATACACCAGCAATGGCATCGAAAATAGCGACAGCTATGAAGAAGATGTAGAAGGAATTGATACCAAAGAGCTGTTTGATAACCCTGCCCGTCTCGAAATGATTACCCGCTATATCCTGGATAATCACCACATCAAAACCAAAAATAAAACCTTCACCGCGATGTTCTGTGTCAGTTCCGTTGAAGTCCTGACCCAGTACTACGAACTGTTCAAAAAAGTACAGCAGGAAAAACAGCAACAAGCCGAAGAACAAGGTGGGATTTATACGCCATTGACCATTGCCACGATTTTTTCCTTTGCAGCCAATGAAGAACTCAAGGTCGAAGATCACAGTGGTTTAATTGAAGAAGAGTCTGCGGATCTCCCGCCCCGGATCAGCCAATCCAATCGGGATAAACTCGATCAGTACATTGCTGAATACAATGCCAAATTTGGCCAGAACTACAACTCAGGCGATGAGTTCTACGCTTACTATCGTGACATTGCCAATCGGGTACGTAAAAAAGAAATCGATATTTTGCTCGTGGTGAATATGTTCCTGACCGGTTTTGACTCAAAACCACTCAACACCCTGTATGTCGACAAGAACCTTAAATATCATGGTCTCATTCAGGCCTTTTCACGCACCAACCGTATTCTGAACGCAGATAAGCCGTTCGGTAATATCCTGTGCTTCCGTAACCTGAAACAGGCCACGGACCAAGCCCTCACCCTATTCTCAAATAAAGATGAAGCACAAAGAATCGTGCTGATTCCAAGTTTCGACAGCATCAAGGAAAAATACAACGCTGCGGTCGCCCATTTACTCAGTATTGCCCCAGATCCGGATCAAGTCCCCAATACGCTGGAAACCGAAGAACAGCAATTGGAGTACGTCAAAGCCTTCCGTGAGGTGATGCGGATCAATGCCCAATTGGAAAACTTTGTCGAGTATGAGCAAGACGATACAGATTTAAACAAAGCAGAATTCCAGAAACACACCTCGCAGTACAAATATCTGTACAACAACGTCCGTGTGGTCCAGCCTAAAGACAAGGTATCGGTCCTCAATGACGTCAATTTCCAACTGGAACTGATCCACCGCGATACCGTGAATGTCGGTTATATCCTGAATTTACTGCAATCGGTGGTCAATCATAAAGATCCTGAAAAGAAACAGCAGTATCGTTCCCAGGTGCAAGATATCATCTCGACCAACCACAACTTGTATGACAAACAAGAGCTGATTCAAAAGTTCCTGGATGAAAACATTCCGCGCATGGCCAATGGTCAAAGCGTTGAACAAGCCTTTGCTCAGTTTTGGGATGTGGAAAAAGAAAAGGCGCTGAATGAGCTGTGTCAAAAAGAAGCCATCAAACCTGAAGTCTTCAAAACGGTGCTCAGCCAATATGAATACACCCAGCGTTTACCTAGCCGGGAAGATGTCAAAGACTTACCGATTGCTCGCCCTAAGATCTCAGAACGTAAGACTCTGATGAATACCCTGGTTCTCAAAACTCGAAATTTTATTGAAAAGTTCTATCGGGGTTTCTAAACACCATGGTCTAGGTCATATTTTGCAGGCTCATATGGTGGCTACCCATTACTTGATCCTAGCCAAAATAATGGACAGCACTTCCCTCTAAAGATAACGTAACGTTAACTTTGTAGATACAAGAAATGACCATCTTGCGTAGCGATTCTACTCATTACTATTGCTTCATAGATAATTACTGCCTTTAACCATTTTTCTGCATACATCTTTTTAAGTTTAGTATTTTCTGCTTCCAGTTCTTTCAACAGTGCCATCAATTAAAGCTGTAAAACTCCATAAATTAATAAAAAGATGAAAATTCACGCAAAAAAATTAAGATAACAAGAAAAAATTTGATTTTGAAAAATATAAAGTTAGAAAAAAATAAAAATTCTAAAATATTCACCAGAAAGCAACTCGGTATTATGCGTACAATACGCATAACACCGACATTATAAGTTATTGTTTTAACGAGGTATATTAAAATTTGTTTGAAAAATAGTAAATAAAATATTAAACAAAAAATATTTAAAAAATTATATATAATTCAATAATTTACAATTTTATTGAATCTAAACTAAAAAATTGCTTATAAAATATAAAATTAAATGAATTTTAACATAAGATAAATGTATTTAAAAACAAACACTTATGCTATCATTTTTTTGTAAATTAATTTGAACTCTAATAAAGCCAAAAATTTGGAATTAGTGTATAAATTGTACAGCTCTCCTATGGGTAGACAAATCTTTATAGATAGGTTTGTTTAAAAAAGTGTTATGAAGTTATGTTATTTAATTTATAAGATTAAATAACATGTTCTTATTTTATTTAAAACTTTTATCAATCAGCTGCTTAAAATCTTCTAAATTCTGCTCTGCCAGTGACTCTAAAGCTATTCTTACAATACTAGATCTGTTAACACGAGCGTTATTACTTTTGATAATTAGCTCATCAATTAATTCACTTAATTCTTGGTTTAAAGAAAAGGTACAACGAACGAATTTCTTTTGTGAAACTTCTAGATCCTTAACTCTTTTATCAGCTCCAGATATGAAATTTTCAACCAGTTTATCCTGATCTGAAAGCTCGTCAGTTTTCTTTTTTAAACCGCTAAGACCTGCCATAGTTATACTCCTAAAAACTCTTGAGCTATCCCTTCAATTTCTGCTTTTGCTTTAAAATCACTTGTTACTTCAAAAACAGATAGGCCATTTTCATCTGCATCATCATAAACATTTCGATTTGTCGTGATGTGGTCTAAGGCTTTTATTCCGAACGATATACAGGCTTCTTTAGCATCTAGAATTCGCTGTACTTGTGACGGTAATGTTGGGCATTGTGTAATGATTGCTCTTGCATTCAAATCTGGATTCACTGCTCGCGCCAGTTTTAATACTTGCTCCATATGATCCAAAGTCTTTAGATCTCTACGTTTAGGCCTAAAAGGCAATAGCATATGTGTTGCTATAGTCATAGCAGAACGCAATGCTTCCGAATCTTGCCCACCAGCATCAATGATAATATCTTCATATCTTTTTGATAAATCTTTTAAAACTTGACGAATATTGCCTGAAGCTTGTACAGATGGAATATTCTTTAAATCCTCATTCTCATCACGCTCTTTAATCCAGTCAGTAGTTGTACCTTGAGGATCTGCATCTAGAAGAAGAACATCTCTATTCTTTTTTTGTAAATAAACCGCTAAGTTTTGGGCAAGGCAGCTTTTACCAGCTCCGCCTTTTTCACCACCTACTAAAATAATCATAAGTTATGTAAGTTACGTAATTTTGTTAAAAACAATGTACAAGTTTGATTCTCCTGAATCAACTATTGTGAAAAATAAATTTAAAAAATAAAGTTATCCACAAGTAATGCTCTTTTTTAATTTTATATATATTTTTAAATTTATATTTATAAGACCTTTGTATGCCTTATGTAGTCTAGTTCTCAGAGGATTTATATGGACGTTTTCCTGACAATAAGTGGACATTTTCCTTTATTTAAATGGACGTTTTCCTGACAATAAGTGGACATTTTCCTTTATTTAAATGGACGTTTTCCTGATATAAATGGACGTTTTCCTGGCATAAATAGATCTTCCATTAATGGTCATTAAGTGTTAATGTCCATTAATGATATTTGTTTCTCTAATCACAATATGGCAAATCTAATTTATAAAGATAATAACTTGATTGAAGCATCTTATGCGTTGACTTTGTCTGAACAACGCTTAATTTTAGTTGCGATTATTGCAGCTAGGGAAATTGAAAAAGAGCTTACATCGGATACCTTGCTAACAATACATGCATCTGAATACATGAAGCACTTTAATTTGGGTCGTCAAGCGGCCTATGAGGCTCTTCAAGGAGCGTGTGATAACTTGTTTGAACGTAGACTCACCTATAAGGCCATAGATCCTGTTACAGGTAAGCCAGCGGTCTACAAAAGCCGTTGGGTATCAAAAGTTGGCTATGTTAAAGAAGCTGCATGCGCTCAACTAATTTTTGCTCCTGATATTTTACAGCTTTTTGTAAAACTTGAAGAAAAATTTACCCGTTATGAATTAAAGCAAATTTCTCAATTATCTAGCGTATACGCTATACGGCTGTATGAACTTTTGATTAGATGGCGTAGCAAAGGCAAGCTATATATTAGTATGGTTGAATTGCGTGATAAGTTAGGTTTACTTGAAAATGAATATAAAACCATGGGCGATTTTAAAAAGCGTGTATTGACGGTTGCCATAGATCAAATTAATAAACTTACTGATATCGACGTAAGTTATGAGCAGAAAAAAGAAGGAAGAACAATTACACATATCGAATTTTCTTTTAATCAAAAAGCTTCCTTAATTGTTAGTGATAAGGTACTGGAACCGACATATCAGTTGACACCAAAACAATCTATATTTTTCGCTCAAAAATTGTGTGACCTTATCAAATATCCCGAATTCGGGGGAAAATATGCCAATGTAGGCGAAGAGATCGAAGCGTTTAAAGAAAGGATTTCACTTGAACTTCTCGACCCTGAAAAGGTAAAAAAGTATTATCCTGATTTGTTAAAAGTGGGCTATAAAGAAAAATATAAATCAGAAAAGTTATCATAACCTGAATAATAGAAATTCTTATTTTGAACACTACTAACCTATAGAAAAAAATTTAGTCTGTCTTGGTAACCCTAGTTCTATAATTTGGTCTTTATTGAGAAGTGTCCATTTTAATTGGAAGGCTATTACATGAACGGTTAGCAGCTGATCTATAAGGAATATTAAATTATAAAGTTACATAACTTATGAACTTATGAACTTATGAACTTATGAACTTATGTAATCCTGAAGAGAGTGATGAGATGGAAACCTCTCCCGGTCATGCTTGTCAGGGATTTGTCCATATATGGAAGTGCAGTGCTGAAAACTAAGGATCCATCTAATGAGAAGAACTGCCCGGGATTAATCTGCCAGGAATATTAAATTATGAAGTTACATAACTTACGTAACTTATAAACTTATGTAATCTGAAGAGAGTGATGAGATGGAAACCTCTCCCGGTCATGCTTGTCAGGGATTTGTCCATATATGGAAGTGCAGTGCTGAAAACTAAGGATCCATCTAATGAGAAGAACTGCCCGGGATTGGTCTGGCAGGAATAAAAGTTACATAACTTGCGTAACTTATGATGTTATGTCATTTGGGAGAGGATATGAAATTGAAAACTCTCCCGGTAATTCCTGTCAGGGATCTGTCCATATATGAGAGTCTGCCGCTGAAAATAAAAATTAGTGGTGTTTCAAAAAGTATGCTGAAAAAAACAATATGGCTTTTGATAAAATAGAGGTATGAAAATAACGCTATAAATCAAATGAAGAGAGTCCTCTCCCGGTCATGCTTGTCAGGGATTTGTCCATATATGGAAGCGCAGTGCTGAAAACTAAGGATCCATCTAATGAGAAGAACTGCCCGGGATTAATCTGCTATAGGAATATTAAATTATGAATTAATGTAATCCTGAAGAGAGTATGGATGGAAACCTCTCCCGGTCATGCTTGTCAGGGATTTGTCCATATATGGAAGTGCAGTGCTGAAAACTAAGGATCCATCTAATGAGAAGAACTGCCCGGGATTAATCTGCCAGGAATATTAAATTATGAAGTTACATAACTTACGTAACTTATAAACTTATGTAATCTGAAGAGAGTGATGAGATGGAAACCTCTCCCGGTCATGCTTGTCAGGGATTTGTCCATATATGGAAGCGCAGTGCTGAAAACTAAGGATCCATCTAATGAGAAGAACTGCCCGGGATTAATCTGCCAGGAATATTAAATTATGAAGTTACATAACTTACGCAACTTATGAACTTATGTAATCTGAAGAGAGTGATGAGATGGAAACCTCTCCCGGTCATGCTTGTCAGGGATTTGTCCATATATGGAAGTGCAGTGCTGAAAACTAAGGATCCATCTAATGAGAAGAACTGCCCGGGATTGGTCTGGCAGGAATAAAAGTTACATAACTTGCGTAACTTATGATGTTATGTCATTTGGGAGAGGATATGAAATTGAAAACTCTCCCGGTAATTCCTGTCAGGGATCTGTCCATATATGAGAGTCTGCCGCTGAAAATAAAAATTAGTGGTGTTTCAAAAAGTATGCTGAAAAAAACAATATGGCTTTTGATAAAATAGAGGTATGAAAATAACGCTATAAATCAAATGGGCTTTGTTGCACAAAGATTTGAAATGCAAAGCGCCCCTAATTGAGCCAAATTTAAGGCGTAACTTGGGTAAGTGGGCGACCTAATTCCGTAAATCTGTTAAGGACTGCTACACGTGCATGGATCTCATTCACCTGACTAGGAAAGCTTCTTGCCATTAATTTATCGCCTAATAATTTGATGCAATGCATCTTGGTTTCCACCAAACTGCGGCGATGATAGCCTGACCATTTTTTCCATAATGTCCTGCCTAAATGTTTAACTGTTCGAAGTAATTCATTTCGCTCTAGCGAGCTACTCTTTGTATCTTTCCATGGTTTCGCATTTTTTCTAGGTGGAATCACCGCATGCGCTTGCCGATCTGCAATGACCTGACGGCATTGCTTGGTGTCATAAGCTCCATCGGTATAAACAGAGTCAATCTGCTCATCTTGTGGAATCTGATTAAGTAAATCACCAAGCACCTGTGAATCACTGACATTATTGGTTGTGAGCTGAATAGCGCGTATTTGTAGGGTTTTGGCATCTATACCAATATGTAGTTTACGCCATTGGCGACGATATTCAGCTCCATGTTTCTTGCGTTTCCATTCGCCCTCACCTAGAAACTTCATGCCTGTAGAGTCTACGAGTAGATGCAGTCCATTGCAACTCTTTTCATAGCTAATTTGAATATCAATATGCTTTTGTCTTCTGCGAATGGTTGAATAATCCAGAGCTGTCCAATCTAATCCGCAAAGTTTAATCAAGCTTTGGACAAAGCCAGTCACCATGCATACAGAAAGACGAAATAAGGATTTAATCATTAAGCAGCATTGGATAGCTGCGTCGGAGTAGGTTTGATTTCGCCCTTGTTTGCCTTTTGATGGAGCATACCATTGCGTAGCAGGATCAAACCAAATGGCAATATTTCCGCGACTCATGAGTGCTCGGTTATATGCGGGCCAATTGGTTGTGCGGTAGATTTTGTGTGTAGGCTTCTTCATTTGAAAATTATATCGCTGAAAAAGCCTTTACAGATAGGTTTGTGCAACAAAGCTCCAATCAGTCAATAAATAGCAGTTTTAAGATTACCCCACAGCAAATATACAGTAAACATTTTTGACGGTATTTAAAGGTAGTATTGCAATCACCAGATAAAAAATATACTAATATCGTGATGATAGCTGTCAAAGTAAGATCTCTAGCAGATCATGGATCCTGGTGTAGAGCGTAAATTGAGCTAAATTTTAGAATGAGAGCAATATGGGTTTTAGATTTCGTAAAAGTATTAAATTATTCCCGGGTTTTAAAATTAATCTGACCCATAAAGGCATCAGCAGTGCCAGCATTGGCAAACCTGGTGCTTCTCTAAATATTGGGAAAAAAGGTACGCGAACCAGTGTCGGTATTCCAGGTACGGGACTATCTTACTCTAAACACCAGCCTTACTCTAAAAAGACCCGTGTTCCACAACCGACATCGCTAGAACACACGGAATATAATCCTCAGAATTTAGAACAACCGAAGGCAAAGATATGGCCTTGGATTATTTTTGGAATATTGTGTTTTATTGTGGGTGCCGTCATTTTTTAGCAAAAACAACATTGTATTTTGATCAAAAAAAAATGCCCACATGGGTGAGTGGGCAAACTAAGGATATTAAGATCCTTCAGAAACTACAGCGCGATTCTCGCTACTACTCTATCCGTTATTTAAATCAGCGACTGTGGCTCACAGTATATTGATGATCGCACAGCTTAAAAGTAAGTTTTGTTGTAGTTTTAATGAATTGCGGTTTTTTAAAGGAGCTTTTTTATAGCTTCATTATTTTGTGTGTTTTTTTTAATTATTCAGACTATTCTAAATAGTCAGTACGTAATAGTATCACCTGTTGATCTTGGTATTGGCGATGAATGGTTAAATCCATTTTAGCAATTGTTTGTGAGGTTAAATCTGACGGCTCACGTACTAATAAGCCTTGTAATGTTGTTAGTAAACTTTTCATTTTGCAATCCCCTATTTGATTTAAATCAATCACATGAATAGTACTATTTTGTAACATCAATATTTCAATACGATGAATCAAAGTGATATTAAAAGGACTGCCCCCTGTATATATAGAAATCAGTCCTTAAAAACGGCTTAATCAACGATCCAACTTTATAGAATCGGATCGTTTAGGCATTATGTTCAGGTTAAAAACAAGAGTATTGATTAACCATGACTTGCAAGGCTGGTTAGGGTAAATTAGCCAGACCAAAGCCATATCTTGCTGATAGATGAGTACAAAAGCTCGTCAAACAAATCCGCTCTAGTCTCCTCTAAGCTGATATCTGATTTTCTTCTATTACAGAGCAGATGAACCAGCAGACCATTTTCTAGCACACCTTGCCCACCTGCGGCTTTGGCAATCCTATGATCCGATTCAGTAGAATCGAGATAGATTAATCCATCACAAATGGGGCAAAAGTTATGATTACCCACTAGAAAATTATGCTTAAGCAAATTTTTGGTTAATGCTGAAAAGGCCTTGGGCTTTGATCGAGAAATTAGATTGTCGATGCCTACACTCCACTTTACTTATTTTCAGACAGTAACCAATCGAGAGCATTCATTTTTACAATACCATTATAATTGGCTTCAGTACCTATAGTATCTAAGGTCAATAAATACTTGGGATACGAGTCAGAAACTTTCTGCAATGGGCGTAACTCTCGGGCTAATGTTTCTTCATTCAGTGTTTCTAACGCGACTTGGTAATAAGTTAAATTCTGTAACGTATCAACAGCAACAAAATCAATTTCATATTCATCAAGTCGCCCAACATAAACAGTATAGCCTCGTCTGACGAGCTCAAGATAAATCACATTTTCTAAAATATGGCCTTGATCAGCATTTGCATCAGGCAACATAATTCGGCGCAAGCCAACATCAACTAGATAGTATTTTTCAGAGGTTTGTAATAGCTCTCGCCCACGTACTTTAAATTGTGCTGCACTATAAAATAGTAAACTATCCTGTAAACCCTGAATATATCGTTTTACTGTTTCAAATGAGATCTTAACTCCACTTGAAACAAAGGTATTTTTAATTTTATTAATAGAAATAGGTGAGCCCGTAACACTTGCCAAATACTTTGCAACACGCTCCAAAGCGTTAATATCTGCAGTATTCAAGCGAGGAATAACATCCTTAAACATGACACTCGCATAGACTGCTTGTAAGTAATCATAGGTTTCCTGCTGATTAGTCATTGCAAGTGTATAAGGGAAACTACTGCGAGTGTACATCGCATACAAATCACGATTGGATAATTGTTGGATGGTTGGATTATTTTCAGTATGCCATTGTTTAAACTCTTGGAATGACAGAGGTAAAACATGCTGCTCGATATAACGCCCTGTAAGTAACGTCGCTAATTCCCCACTCAAAAAGAATGCATTTGAACCTGTAATATATAGATCGATATAGTCACGAATATATAAAGAGTCGACTACTTTTTCAAAATTTTGAACATGCTGTATTTCATCTAAAAAAACATAGTTTTTTTTGTTTTTATCGACTTTCGAAAGTACATAATCGTGTAATTTACGATAATAGGTGAGTTCTTCAAATTCCATATATTCGAAATTAATAGCAATGATATTTTCATCTTGTACACCTTGCTCTTTTAGATCTTGTTGGAACATCACTAGTAAAGTAGATTTTCCAGAACGACGTACACCCGATAGTACTTTAATGAGATCACGGTTTTTCCATGTATTCAGAAATTTCAGGTAGCTCTCACGTCGAATATTATTCTTTATCATTGTTTACACTTAGACTCTAAACTTTTTATATATTCTATCAAAATTTAGATCACATAAGAAATATTCTTTGTTTTTAAGAAAAGTTTAAATTCTAATTGAAATATTTAAATTCCTATTATCGCAGGTGTTAGAGGTGCTATAGACAATAGATTTTCACTGGAATATTTTTTTCAAACACGATATAGAATATTACGTCTCTGTAGATACTAAGCTGTTTTTTAAAAAATCAGAGATGGTCACATCTAAAACTATCAGCCAATCACACAGTCCAGCACCATCCATCTTCCAACACAGCAAGAATCTTGTGAAACGAAAGACCAGCTGCAAATCGAACTGGAACGTGTAGAAAACAGTATTGTTCAACTCAATCACGAAATCAGTATTTACCAACGCTATGCCGATCAATTCCCACGGCTGTCGAACGCTCTTCATTCCTGCATGAATCACAGCCAAAATAATTTAGAACTACTCGAATGTGAAACGTAAGAGTCTATATGTACATATGGTTCATTTGTGGCAAACGAGAACCTCAACTAAAACGATCTCGTGTCCTTTAGAATGTTTGCGTAGCAGTCATGCTTATAGTGTGACTTTTGATAATGGTAAGGAGTTTTCAGAGCATAGTAGGATAACAGATGCATGCATAGACACTTACTTTGCGGATCCATAAAAGTCTAATCAACGCGCTAAAAATGAAAATACGAATGAATATTTACCAAAATCCTTATCGTTTGATGATGTATCAAAAGAGCGAATAGAATAGATAGAGTTTGGTCTAAATAATCGTCCTAGAAAGATACTATGTTGGTATACACTCAGTGAAGTGATCGCTGGTTTTTATAGTGTTGCACTTGTTGCTTCAATTCGTCTTATTTAAAATTTTATTAAAAAAATTAAATTAAAGGTTTATAAGTATTTATATATGTTTATATATGTTTATATATGTTTAATAAAGTTTATGAGGATATTTTTATATTTAAATTCAAGTGGTTATTCATTAATAACCATACGTTTTGTCCGTTCAACCATACGTTTTGTCCGTTCAACCATACGTTTTGTCCGATAACCATACGTTTTGTCTCAATTTATCCACAAAATTATCAATAGTAAAAATTCTCTTAAAGTGAATATACAAATATTCATTGCAGTTAGCACAATAAAAACTATAACCATGAATTTTTTCTATTCCAAATAAATGATGATGTTTTAAGCACTATCAATACGTTTTGTCCGATGTACATGCTTTTTTATTGAAGATTGGTTTTTCTTTCTATTGATATATTGGATTATTTTACTTATTTTTTTTATTGTAATGACATTAAAAGCATTTAATAGCAATGCTTTTGAGCTTATTTGAATTTTATTTTTGATATAACCATACGTTTTGTCCTGTTCTCATTATTTATTAGATTATATGAAATGACCATACGTTTTGTCCGTTGTTGATAATTTTATTAAATATCTGTGAATAACCATACGTTTTGTCCGTAAGCTAAAAGATATATTTTTATTGATCTGTTTGCTTTCATTGTTGATTTCAATACAAAATGTTATTAATGTATGGTTATAAAATTGTAACCACGGAGTTTGGTTTGAAAAGTACAGAATTAATAAAGCCTTCTTCTCGTCGTGTTCAATACACTGATTTAGTGGCTACACGTAATGATATGACCACTGCAAATTACAGTTATGAAGCTAATGAAGAAAAGCTAGTGTACTGTGCTATGGTTGCTGTGCGCAAAAATGAACTAAATAAAAATATGCGCTTTGATCCAGATGAGTTAATTACGATTAGTGCAGCTAATTTTGGTGAATTGATTTCAGAAAAAGATTTAGATAAAGATGTTGTCACAGCAAGTGAGCTATATGAAATTCATCGGTATGGTGAAAAGGCCTTGCAGCGTGTTTATGATAGTTATAAGCCTAAGGTAATGTTGATCAAGAAAAAAGATGATCCTACACCAATTAAGGTACCAATGATTATTTATTGTCATTATAGTAAAGAAACTAAATGCATGCAGATTCGTTTTGCTAGAGAATTTTATAATTACTTCTATAACTTAATTAATCCGACAGGTATGACGCATTCATTTAGTACACACCAAATTCGCTATGTTATGCGGATGCGTTCTAATTATGCCATGCGGATTTATAGGATTCTCAATTCTGAATTATGGAAAGCTGAGTCATTAGGTATTCAGCAAATTCATGATATAAGTTTGGAAAGATTGCGTTTTGCTTTAGATATTGAAGATAAATATAAACTAATCGATAACTTAAAAAGCCGTGTTTTGAATGTTGCTAAAACACAAATTAATAAGTTAAGTAATCTTGAAATTGATTATGAAACGATTAAAAATGGAAAATTTGTTGTAGGTATACGTTTTACTTACAAAATGAAGGAAGAGCATAGAAATCTAATTTTTCAACGTATTATTGATCGATTAAAAGAAAAACATCTTAAAAATGCAATTCCATATAGTGATGATGGATCACACTTTAAAGATAAAGAACGCGTTAAATATATTAAACCAGTCACTAAGTTGAGCTCTAAGCAAATCACAGTTTTAGTGAATTGTGATGTTTTCTTAAACGATTATGGTTGTTTTTTAGGTGATTTGGATACGATTACAGCTAAAAAAACGATGCGTAGCTTATTAACAAATAAGTTAGATATATTGAATGATCATAAACTTATTGATCTGGATTACTATTTTTGGATACAAGCAAAACGCAATATGAATATCTTTAAAAAAGATGCGTCTGAAGATAATATGGCAGAGCATGAAGATAAAAATATTGCAGATTCTGATATGGATGAAATTTTAGATCCTGCAGAAGATCAACTACCTTTCTGATGATAACCTTTCTTATGTATCATTTTTTAATCTTATATATATGGTAAATGGTAGTATCCAATATCAATCTATAACATATTGGATACTCAATTATAAATTTCCACTGTGGAAATTTATAATTTTTTATACCTTATCGTCTAAATCAGCAAGAAAAGCTTCTAGTTTTTCAATTTTTTCTTGATTAAATTCAGCATTTAAACTAGTACGAATATTTACGACTGTCTTCCCATTGAGATTTTTTTCAATCTTAATTGAGCCAAATTTAAGACCATTTTTATCTTTTAGTACCATTTTATTAATTTTAGACGTATTTGTGATATTTTGTTCTTGCTTTTTAGCTATCTCTTGTACAGTTAATGCTTTTTCTATTTCGTAAATGAATTTTTTTGATGGACGATTAGTTTCTGTAAATTCATTTAGATATTTTTTCCATATATTAAATGTGGCAGATTCAACCAATTGATGATTAAATTTTAAAACGAGTTTATTTAATTCGGTTAACAATTGTTGTGCAGTTGCACCTGAAATAGCTTTTGGATTTATTTTTAGATCTTCTTTTATATAATCTGGAAGTTTATAAAAGCTCATTAATCTAAAGTATTTAGATTGATCTAGTTGATATTTTTGAGTGATAAATTCTACATTTTGTATAGAGTATCCAAACTCATTACAATGTTTTTGTATGGCGTTGACTAATTCAAAATCACTAAGATCCGATCGATGTAAGTTATCAATCAATGAAATTAAAGCTGTTTTTTCCTTGGATTTATCATCTCGAATAATTGCACGAATCGTCTTATGCTTTAATATATCTCTAACAGCTCTAAACCTTTTTTCTCCACCGACGAGCTCATATCTTTCCTCTTTTTTTATAACAACAATAGGGTAAATTTGTCCATTCGTTGCAATACTCGTGGCAAGAATTTCAACTTCCTGTAAAACTTTATCTGTAATAATACGAGGTTGATGCTCTGAGAAGTCAATAAGTTCTATAGGTACATCAACAATATTATTTTCAATTGATGATATTAATGATACTTTTCCTGTTCCTGCTGCATTAATAAATGCCTGCTCCATTTCAAGAGAATCATTAAAATCGACAATTAATGGTTTTTTTGCCATTACAGGATCTCCACCAAAAATTCATTTAATTCATCTTTTGCTTTGCTGCTACCCATTTCTAATACTGATTTTCCTTCGATCATCGCATCGCGAAATTGTTTGCGATCACGCAAAATTGTATTTAGTGTTTTAACAGACTTGACTTGCTGTAATAGCTCTAAAGCAGCATCAATTTCTGTAGATTTATTATTAGTTGGGGCTTTATTTAACACCACAAATGTTTTTAAATTTTTATTCACTTGTTTTGCTGTATTTACTAATCTTAGAACAAAAGGTAGTACTTCAATATCTGTTTGACTAGGTTGTGTTGGAATAATAAGAACATCTGCTGTTAATAATGCTGAACGAAATTCAGCTGAATCACGCCCTGCAACATCCAATACAATATATTTATTATTTTGTTTTAATTGTTGTAATTCTTCTTTTAAATTATCTTTAAGAGCAATGGTTGTAATAGAATCTTGTAGTCTACGTTTACTCCATTTTATAGAGGATTGTTGATCATCTCCATCTACAAGAGTCGTCTTGCCTTTTTTACTCAGAGCAACAGCTAAGTTGGTTGATAGCGTTGTCTTTCCAACACCACCTTTTTGATTTGCGATTACGTATATTGTCATGGGTAATATATATAAAAATTAAATTTATATTAGCATAATAAAAAAATAAAAAAAATATTTTTAAATTTCCACTGTGGAAATTTAAAAAATCAAATTATCTATAAGCCTAGTTATTATCTTTTTCGGATTCAATAGGCTTTGTTGCATAAAGAATTTAAAAGTAAAGCTTCCCCAAATCACTCAAATTTAAGTGACAACTTGGGTATGAGGTCGACCTAATTCTGTAAATTTATTGAGAACTGCCAGACGTGCATGAATCTCATCATTTTTGATGGCACCTGCTTCTTTTATTGAAAGGATAAGATGATCAAATAGGTTGTTATCCATGGAATTGCTCTTTCACATTATTGATGCAGGATCGAATTTTTTATTGGGCTGAAAGAATTCCGCCTAAAACTCAACGCCTAAATCGACTAAAGACGGATTGCATATTTTCCCACTGTGGAACAGCATGCCCATCAGAGTGAAACAAAAAAATGAGATTTTATCTCCAAACCCTTTATTATTTTTAAGATCGTATATGATTTTAGAAATTTGAAAGAAACTCAAACTTTAAAATATTCGAATCATGAGGATACAATATGAAAATCAAGTTAATCACGCTGACATTAGCACTATCCGCAGCATCACTGGCAAACGCACATAATCATGAACAGTTAATCAGTAATGATTACCAACTGTTTAGTCCAGAAATCACCTCTAAAATCACTGAGCACAAACCTGTTTCATTAGATTTTATTGCTAGTGCAATTAGCACCCCAACTCAGGCGGTATTAAAAGAAAATTTAGGTGAGACTAAAAACGTCGTAGTGATTAGCGATGCGGAAACCTGGTATTACGGTGTTCAAATCACCGATCAGGCAAATCAAAAATGTTCTGTCTCTTTTATTTTCGACCGTGAAAATGGCAAGTTAAGTACATCGGCAGATCTGGTCAGCTTCCATCCAGTAGAATGTGAATTAGCCGTTGCCCAAAAATTAGAAAAGAAAAATAACTAACTCCAAACCAGACATTAAAAAGCCCGCAAATGCAGGCTTTTTAATTCGTCCAAATTTTCTATATATCACCCTGCCAGAATCCGGTTTAATGACAATTAAATAGAATATTTGAACTCTTATTGGCACTGTTGCAAATAACCACGAATGGTAAGCTGAAGACTGTTTTAGCTAAAGGTGCAGCATGTGAATCCTTTCCATGGTCGGCATTTTCAGGGCGAAATGAATAGCCACCGATTTTGTAGACACCTTTTAGTTAGATAAAATGGCTAATTAACGAGGTGCTTATGAGCAGTAGCAAACGATACCCTGAAGAATTCAAAATTGAAGCAGTAAAGCAAGTGACTGAAAAAGGTCATAGCGTGGCTGAAGTTGCCGCACGTTTAGGTACAACCACGCATAGTCTTTATGCTTGGATCAAGCGTTATGCTCCTCAAGAACCTAAAATCACAGACTCTAGGGATGCAGTTTCAGAATTGGCAAAGCTAAAAAAGGAGTTGC
The DNA here is from genome assembly GCF_001696615.3 of Acinetobacter sp. WCHAc010034. Lineage (NCBI taxonomy): Bacteria > Pseudomonadati > Pseudomonadota > Gammaproteobacteria > Moraxellales > Moraxellaceae > Acinetobacter > Acinetobacter sp. WCHAc010034. Next base: position 65,860 of record NZ_CP032268.1, read on the forward strand.
AAAGAGTTACTGAAGAAAGGGACATATTAAAAAAAGCCGCGGTGTACTTCGCAAGCCAGTCCAAATGAGGTATGCCTTTATTCAGGACAATCAGCACATATGGTCTGTTCGTCGTTTATGTTCGACTCTAGATGTTCATCACAGTGGTTATTACGCATGGTTGAAACAACCCACTAGTAAAACTGCGAGGAAACGACAACAGCTTTCAGGATTGATTAAACAGTTCTGGCTGGAATCTGGCGGAGTCTACGGCTATCGCAAGATTCACTGTGATTTGAAAGATGTTGGCGAAAATTGCGGTATCAACCGGGTGCATAGGTTAATGAAAGCGAATGGGCTTAAATCACAGCGCGGCTATCGCAAGCCTAGATCTTATGCAGGTACGCCAAGTATTGTTTCCGCAAACACCTTAGAACGACAGTTTAATCCAACTCAGCCTAATCGGAAGTGGGTAACAGACATTACGTATATTCGTACACATGAAGGTTGGTTATATCTTGCTGTTGTAATTGATCTATTTTCACGCCTTGTTGTTGGGTGGTCTATGAAATCAAGAATGACTACAGATCTTGTGCTAGATGCGTTATTGATGGCTTTATGGCGGAGAAAACCAAAGAACAAGGTTTTGATTCATTCTGACCAAGGCAGCCAATATACCAGTCATGAATGGCAAGCATTCCTTAAACAACATAATTTGGAATGCAGTATGAGTCGTAGAGGCAATTGCCATGATAATGCTGTTGCAGAAAGCTTTTTCCAGCTATTAAAACGGGAACGAGTTAAGAAGAGAAACTATGCATCAAGAACTGAAGCGAGGTCAGATATCTTTGAATATATTGAAATGTTTTATAACTCAAAAAGAAGACATGGTTCCAATGGACAACGTTCTCCATTAGATTATGAAAAGTCCCATCAAAAGATGGTTATGTGTGTCTAGAGTTTTGGTGGCTATTCA
>NZ_CP032269.1 GCF_001696615.3 Acinetobacter sp. WCHAc010034
ATCGCATATGTCGTGCCACTTGATGAAGCTACGGGAAAGTTAAATGCTAAAAAATGGCTTGGTGGTCGTGCAAAAATGTCACAGATGCAGAGTGATTTTGCTAATCAAGTAAAATCTTTAGGTCTTGAAAGAGGGATTGAAGGATCCAAAGCAAAACATACCAGGATTAAAGAATATTATGCAAAAGTTAATCAGGATGAAGTCGAAATACAGAGAAATGTATTTTTACCCGATGCTGAATATGATGAAGATAAATACATGTATGCTGAAAGATGCGTTAAATCTGTACTTAAAGATTTACAGAGTGATTTAGCACTTGCTGAACAAACTAAAATTGCTCGTCAGAATGCACAAAAGGCACAAAAAGCTCTAATTGATATGCAAAATGATGTCTTAGCTTATCTGAATGCAAAACGGCATTTAAATGAAAATGAACGTGAAGAACTTGATCAAATGATTAAGATTATCAGCCAAAAATTGCTAGATAGAAGAATTGAAAATAACGGATTTAACGCTGATTTTAATTACTAAAATTCATGTTTTATAAAGCATTTTTTTGATTCGCTTAATTCTATTTTCTAAACCCACAATGCTTTTTTGAAGGCGTTCGCTATACACTTTTTTTTGAAGATCAGAAAATTCTTTAAGTTCATTTTCAAGCTGAGAAATTTTGTCTTGTAGCAAAATTTCTTTCTCAAATTTTGTTATCTCTTTTTCAATCATTTTTATTCCTTGATCAACTAAAAATAACGCCAAATTCTTCAAGTTTATTTTGCCATTGGTCTGCTATGACATCACTTGTGATTTCACTTTGGATACGAGCCATCATTTGCATAATTGATTCATCACCCTGTTTAAACCGATCTGATAACCGATTAGACATGATTAACCCTGTAATCTTGCTCGCTCTGTGCTGTAAATCGCTCACATTTGCGTTTTCAGGCGGTTTTACGATGTTTGTTGGGATTTCTACGGTTTTTTGCTTAGAAACGCCAGAATCGCTGTTTTTTGATGTTTTTGAAGCTATTTTAGGCTTGGCTGTGATGTAAACCGAATTAATTGATCTTCCTTTTTTCAAAAATTGAATATCTGTAATACTCAAATCTGTTTGATCGTTGATTTCTTTAAGTGCAGGTTCAATAACAAATCTTTTTAAGTCGTTTGTTTTTTTATATTCGGTATCAGAGAAGCAAAACATTGAGCGAATATCGTCAATAGTCAGCTCAATATAGAACTCTTTCCCTTTTCCTAAGTTCTGTTTTTGCTTTAAAAACTCATAAAACCGTAATGAATGAACGCACTTAAACTGCTGAATATTCTTATTTTCATATTGGGTGAAGTAGCCTTGCAGTTGAAGCAGATAGGGCTTTAAATCGGGGTGAAAATCGACAAGTAATGTCCCCCGATTGCTGTTGTAGCGTACCGATGAAAACCAATTCAGGGCTATACCCTCGATTTCATCACCAATGATGATTGGTTGTTTATTTAGCTCTAGGGCTGATTTTTTGATGTAGCGATACGCATTTTTAGTGTCGATCCCATGACTTTCGGCAATGCTACGAACATTCACCTCATATTTTTTAAAGTCGGTATCTTCCACGTGGATTTGAGAAATGACGTTATGCAAAACGTATTGTTGGATAATTGTCAGGCGATATTTTGCCGTAATTAGATCATTCGATTTTTTTACAATTTGGTTCACTTCTTTCATGACCAGATCCAATTTTAATTTTGATCGAGTATTACACAATTGCGAGTAAATTAAAATACTCGCTTTTATGTCTTTATTTTCGCATTTGACCGTTATTTTCTCGCATTTGACCGTTATTTTCTCGCATTTGACCGTTATTTTCTCGCATTTCGACCTATGAAAGCCTTACATAGCAAGGCTTTCAGCCCTCCTAAAAAAAGAAAAAAAGAAAAAAAGAAAAAAAGAAAAGCGGTTTTTCATGAAAAACAGCCCTATGCCCTCGCTAAAGCTCGGACGTTTTAACCTCGCTAAAGCTCGGTTGAGGGGCTGTTTTTTTCAAATGATGATTGAGAACCAAAAGCAGAAAAAAGCAAAAGCAACTATGAACTCGCTTCGCTCGTATTTTTTCAAAAGCAAAAGCCCTCGATAGTAAAAATTATCGAGCAGCCAATATTTTTAAAAGCGGTTTTTCAGAGGGGGGAATAAGCGAATTTTCATTGTGTCGTTCGTAGACACTCACTCTGTAAATTTCATTGAAAAATCTAAATGAAAAACGTTGTTGCTTTTCGAACGATCCTTTATCATCAAAATACGGAGTTTTTTTGTGATAAAGGTGTAGTGAGTACACTTTTATTCAAATATAAAAAATCATCAGCTATTTAACGTTTTTTGAATTACATAAAAATCAGTAGCTTAGATAACTGTAAAAACAGCAAATTTTCACTGTACTAACAAGAGTATGAGGTTTTTTTATGGATAATAATTTTGCGATTTTACGGACTGAAAAACTAAAAAATTTTGGCAATATTGGTGGATCACTTGCACATAATTTTCGTGATATTGAAACGCCCAATGCTGATGCTGATCGAACAGTAAAGAACTCTCACAGCTTAAAATCTTCAGCTGAAGTAATGGATGCAATTCAGCTTAGATTGCCTGAAAAAAGACGATCTGATGCAGTGCTTTGTATTGAGCATTTGATTACTGCTAGTCCAACTTGGAGTGGTTGGGGAACTGAAAAAGAACACGAATTTTTTGAAAATTCGAAAAAATGGCTCGAAAAACAGTACGGTTCTAAAAATGTGGTAGCGGTTTCGATTCATAGAGATGAAACAACCCCGCATTTG
>NZ_CP032270.1 GCF_001696615.3 Acinetobacter sp. WCHAc010034
ATGAAAACAGAATTAATAGTTAAAGATAATGCCTTAATTAATGCCAGTTATAACCTTGATCTAGTGGAGCAACGGTTAATTCTTCTAGCGATTCTTGAAGCAAGGGAGTCGGGTAAAGGAATAAATGCTAATGATCCTCTAACAGTTCATGCTGAAAGTTATATCAATCAATTTGGTGTTCATCGAAATACGGCTTATCAAGCATTAAAAGATGCTTGTGATGATCTATTCGCAAGACAATTTAGTTATCAAAGCCTTAGTGAAAAAGGAAATGTTATTAATCACAAATCAAGATGGGTGAGTGAGGTTGCTTATATTGATAATGAGGCTGTTGTTAGACTTATCTTTGCTCCCGCTATTGTGCCTTTAATTACTAGACTAGAAGAACAATTTACAAAGTATGAAATACAACAAATAAGCAATTTAACAAGTGCTTATGCCGTTCGTTTATATGAAATATTAATTGCATGGCGTAGTACCGGAAAAACGCCTCTCATAACCCTGTACGACTTCAGACAAAAAATAGGGGTACTCGATACTGAATACAAACGAATGTATGATTTTAAAAAATATGTCTTAGACATTGCATTAAAACAAGTCAATGAACATACCGATATTACTGTCAAAGTTGAACAGCATAAGACAGGCAGATCAATTACAGGCTTTTCATTTAGCTTTAATCAAAAAAAGTCGGCTACTCAATCTGTCGGATCTAAAAGGGATTCAAATACATTAGACCTCTTTTCAACAATGACAGATAAACAACGTCACCTATTCGCCAATAAGCTCTCCGAACTTCCTGAGATGAGTAAATATTCACAAGGTACAGAAAGCTATGAACAATTCGCTGTACGTATAGCTGATATGTTGCAAGATCCTGAGAGAGTAAAAGAATTCACTCCATTACTTAGAAAAGTTGGCTTTCAATGAATAGTGTCAATTGACAATGTAAAGTTGACAGTGAAGTATTAACACAAATTGACAACTCATTTACACCATGAAAAAACTATCCGTTTCAGAGTTAGCAAAACTATATGGGTTTTCCAGACAAGCAATATATGCTCATATAAATAAAGGAAATTTATCAAAGGGAGCAGATGGCTTAATTGATTTCTCAGAAGCTTTAAGAGTATTTGGCGAACCACAAAAGAAAGGGAGTACTGTCAATCAAAGTCAATCAATTGACAGCCAAAAGTTAACAGAAATTGATTTACTCAAACGTCAAGTTGAATTGCTTGAGAAGCAATTAAATCAAGCACAACTTAGAGAAAGCCAGTCTTTAGAACGAGAATCTTTCTATCAAGAGCAAATTGAGGCAATGCAACGTCTATTAGAAGCTCCAAAGACTAATATGACTACGTTTACCGATCAGAAACCTAGCCAAGATATAGCAACGGATCCTCGGTTAGAACCTGACCAGAAACATGACGGATTGACTACTCCAGATCAAAAAGAAAATAAGCGGATTCCAGTACCGGAGCACATTGAACAGGAACCGGAAAAAAGAGGCTTTTGGAGCCGTTTTTTTAGACCCTATGATTAACCACGATTGTTTAACTGATATGAACAAAGTCGTGAAACATTGCTTAAATAATAGGCGTGGAACGTGAAAAATCATAAAAAAAAAAGCCCACCTTGGGGGAGGTTGGGCAAAAAAGAAACTACAGCCTTGAATTATAAGGATAATTATAACGCATTTCGTATAAGGTGTATTATGTTAATTTTAGAGAATCTTAAAAAATACTTTTATGAAAAATAAAATTGAAGATTTAAAATCAACAATTCAAGAACTAATAGAATTGTTTGAAGAACAGAATTTAGAACATTGGGCAGAAATGTATAAAAGAATACTGTTCTATATTGATGATGATCTAGAATACGCAAAATATAAAATACAAAGTACCATTGGAGGAATGGGATCAATGGATGATATCGTTTTATATCGCAATGGTGATCCACTTATCAAAGAAAACAATCGTTTGGATTACTTAAGAAGTAAATTATATGTTTTTTGCGAAAGCTAAATTATTCTTAATATCGCTAATTTAACATAATGGCTGTTATGCGAAACGAGATCTACCAGCTCTCGTTTTTTGTTATGGAAACTGCTAAAATTCAAATACGCCATTGACGTATAAAGAGTCCATGTTATTTATTGAAACCAGCATCTTTACCAAGCAAATTAAAGACCTTGTATCTGATGAGGAATATCGTCAACTTCAGCAAGATCTTTTGGTACAGCCTGATAGAGGTGACCTAATCAAGAATGGCGGTGGTATTCGCAAAGTACGTTGTGCTCAAGGTAACAAAGGGAAAAGTGGTGGGATACGGGTGATTTATTATTGGGTCACCGAGGATGATCAGATCTTTTTCTTAGTGGCTTATCCAAAATCAGTAAAAGATAATTTAACAGATAAGGAAACCGCCATTCTGCACCAACTCGTGAAGGAGCAATTTCATGGATAACAACTTATTTGATGACTTGGTTGCTTCAATCAAAGAAGCTGGAGCTATCAAACGTAAAGAAGTTAAAGCAAGCCGAGTTACAGAACTCGAATTGCCTGATATTAAAGAAGTACGTGAAAAAACTGGCTTGAGCCAAAATGAATTTGCTGCACGTCTACATATTAGCCCCCGTACCCTGCAAAATTGGGAACAGGGACGACGCTATCCAACTGGACCAGCAGCTACATTGATTCGAATTTTAGATGCTCACCCAAGCCTTATTTGAAAAAATTACTTAAAAAATGGGAGCTTAAGGCTCCCATTTTTATTTCGTATAAGGTGTATTATGTTAATTTTAGAAAATCTTCACTACTATTATTTTAAAATAAGCCTTATATCCAAGCATAAAACAAGGTTGTCTAGACTTCTTTTAACAGTAAAGTTATCATAAAACTGAATTTTATTTTTTAGGTAAGTTTATGCATTCTATCCGCATTCGTTAAGACACAACTATTTGCATAGTGACACTATTTTATAATGGTGGGCTTTTGTTGTGTCTTTAAGAATATATGCGGATATATAAAGTAAAAGTATGCTTAATTTATAAGTATGCTTTTAGTGCATAGTTTCCAGTTATAACTTAATTGACTAGCTATTTGTCCACCCTGTGGATGAATAGCTTTTTTTTTGGGAGGACACTGTGATGCTAGCTTTTGTTTTCACCTAAATCCTGTTTGCTGCATAAAAAATTTCAAGAGCTAAACAGGAGTAAATAAAAATGAGTTTAATTATTAAAGCGAGAAACATACGCTTGGATTATGCTGGGCGTGATGTTTTGGATATTGATGAATTGGAAATTCACTCTTATGACCGTATTGGTCTTGTGGGTGATAACGGAGCAGGAAAGAGTAGTTTACTCAAAGTACTTAATGGCGAAATTGTTTTAGCCGAAGCGACATTACAGCGTTTTGGTGATTTTGCACATATCAGCCAACTGGGCGGAATCGAAATAGAAACGGTCGAAGACCGGGCAATGTTATCTCGCCTTGGTGTTTCCAATGTACAAAACGACACAATGAGTGGCGGAGAGGAAACTCGTGCAAAAATTGCTGCCGCATTTTCCCAACAAGTACATGGCATTCTAGCGGATGAACCAACCAGCCACCTTGATCTCAATGGAATAGATCTACTTATTGGTCAACTTAAAGCATTTGATGGAGCATTACTTGTTATCAGTCATGACCGATATTTTCTTGATATGGTTGTAGACAAGATATGGGAGTTAAAAGACGGTAAAATTACGGAATATTGGGGTGGTTACTCGGATTACTTGCGTCAAAAAGAAGAAGAGCGACAACACCAAGCCGTAGAATATGAGCTGATGATGAAGGAACGGGAGCGATTAGAATCTGCTGTGCAAGAAAAACGCCAGCAAGCTAATCGATTAGACAATAAGAAAAAAGGAGAAAAATCCAAAAACTCTACCGAAAGTGCTGGACGACTTGGGCATGCAAAAATGACTGGCACCAAGCAAAGAAAACTGTATCAGGCAGCTAAGAGTATGGAAAAGCGTTTGGCTGCATTAGAAGATATTCAAGCACCAGAGCATTTGCGTTCTATTCGTTTTCGTCAAAGTTCAGCCCTAGAACTGCACAATAAGTTCCCGATTACGGCAGATGGTCTGAGCTTAAAATTTGGTAGCCGTACTATCTTTGATGACGCTAACTTTATAATACCGCTTGGCGCTAAAGTCGCTATAACTGGATCGAATGGAACAGGGAAAACGTCCTTGTTAAAAATGATATCAGAACGTGCTGATGGATTAACCATATCTCCAAAAGCTGAAATTGGCTACTTTACACAAACAGGATATAAATTTAACACGCATAAATCTGTGCTCTCCTTTATGCAGGAAGAGTGCGAGTACACAGTTGCGGAAATTCGTGCAGTATTGGCTTCAATGGGGATCGGAGCGAATGATATTCAAAAAAACTTATCCGACTTATCGGGAGGTGAAATCATCAAACTGCTTTTATCCAAAATGCTTTTAGGAAAATATAATATTTTGCTTATGGATGAACCAGGAAACTATCTTGACCTAAAAAGTATTGCCGCATTAGAAACAATGATGAAGTCCTATGCAGGAACTATTATCTTCGTATCTCATGACAAGCAATTGGTCGATAATATTGCTGACATTATCTACGAGATCAAAGACCACAAAATCATCAAGACTTTTGAGAGAGATTGTTAATGATAGCCAATCTAATCCGAACATTAATTATTGAACTCTTTAAAGGAAATTAAAAATGACAATTCAAGATATTCAATCACTTGCTGAAGCACACGGCTTGTTGCTTACGGACAAAATGAATTTCAATGAAATGGGCATTGATTTTAAGGTCGTTTTTGCTCTTGATACAAAGGGGCAACAATGGTTGCTGCGTATTCCTCGTCGTGATGGCATGAGGGAACAAATCAAGAAAGAAAAACGCATTTTAGAATTGGTAAAAAAACATCTTTCTGTAGAGGTTCCTGATTGGAGAATTTCATCTACAGAATTAGTGGCTTATCCCATACTTAAAGATAATCCTGTTTTAAATTTGGATGCTGAAACCTATGAAATAATTTGGAATATGGACAAAGATAGCCCGAAATACATAACATCTTTGGCAAAAACCTTATTTGAAATCCATAGTATTCCTGAAAAAGAAGTTCGGGAAAATGATTTGAAAATTATGAAACCTTCAGATTTAAGACCTGAAATAGCAAACAATTTGCAGTTAGTAAAATCTGAAATTGGTATAAGTGAGCAATTGGAAACCCGCTACAGAAAATGGTTGGATAATGATGTTCTATGGGCAGATTTCACCCAATTTATACATGGCGATTTATATGCTGGGCATGTACTAGCTTCAAAGGATGGAGCTGTTTCAGGCGTTATTGATTGGTCAACAGCCCATATAGATGACCCAGCGATTGATTTTGCTGGGCATGTAACTTTGTTTGGAGAAGAAAGCCTCAAAACTCTAATCATCGAGTATGAAAAACTAGGGGGTAAAGTTTGGAATAAACTATATGAACAGACTTTAGAAAGAGCAGCGGCCTCTCCTTTGATGTATGGTTTATTTGCCTTAGAAACTCAAAATGAAAGCCTTATCGTTGGAGCAAAAGCTCAGTTGGGAGTTATATAATTTAAAAATATGATTGCTGAGAACTGCCTTGTTTTGAAACTTGGTTGGCTTTAATTAGTTTTTAGTATTCTTTATAGAAAATGCCTCGATCAAGGGGCATTTCTAACAATCATTTAACATAAAATTTCTTATGTGAAGTAACCTGAATGCAGCGGTGCCCCATTGGGGGCGCGTTGAGATAAGCCTCTTTTAGATAACTTTAGCAACTCGATAGACAGTTGCAACTCCACAATTCACTGCTTTGGCAATTTCTTCCTTAGTCATATTGCCAACTACTAGCAATTCTTTTATTCGTTTATGTTTAGCCTCATTTGCCTTCTTGCCTGTTGGTTTGTAACCCGAACGTGCCAGGCCCTGCTTAATACGTTCTATACGTTTCTCATTGTCTAGGCGGGCCATTGTTGCCAGAAGATCAATCAACATATTGTTGATGAGTTCCAAGATTGAATGAGTAATGCTGTCACTGGTTTGAATCATTTGGTAGGTAGTAGGAAGATCTGCTACGACTAAACGAAGTCCCTTCTCCTGGATCCTGCGCTTCAGCTCTTGAAAATCTCGTTGGGTTAGGCGTGATAAGCGGTCAATACTTTCAACTAACAATGTGTCACCTTGATTTGCTTCTGACAGTAGCTTATTCAATTCAGGTCGGTCTAACTTCGTACCACTATAGTTTTCCACGTACACAATGGTTTCACCCAAATTCAAGTTTTGGTTTAGATCCTGAAGAATCTGCAAAGCCCTTTCTGCATCTTGATCTTTAGTTGAAGCTCGTAGATAAATACGTGTATTCATTTCTATCATTTAATCTTAATTCTATTAGATTAATGATAATACTATCATTTAATTATTGCATTAAGTCTAATGATAGATATTGTATGCGATTTGGCTCGCTATCATTCAGGTATAGTCTTTTGATAAAAAAAGCATGACTAAAAGCCATGCCTTGGGAATTCGTATAACGTGTATTATGTTAATTTTAGGAAATCTTAATCGAAGTGAAATAGAGGAGATATCGCGATGCATACGCGGAAGGCAATAACGGAGGCGCTTCAAAAACTCGGAGTCCAAACCGGTGACCTCTTGATGGTGCATGCCTCACTTAAAGCGATTGGTCCGGTCGAAGGAGGAGCGGAGACGGTCGTTGCCGCGTTACGCTCCGCGGTTGGGCCGACTGGCACTGTGATGGGATACGCGTCGTGGGACCGATCACCCTACGAGGAGACTCTGAATGGCGCTCGGCTGGATGACGAAGCCCGCCGTACCTGGCTGCCGTTCGATCCCGCAACAGCCGGGACTTACCGTGGGTTCGGCCTGCTGAATCAATTTCTGGTTCAAGCCCCCGGCGCGCGGCGCAGCGCGCACCCCGATGCATCGATGGTCGCGGTTGGTCCGCTGGCTGAAACGCTGACGGAGCCTCACGAACTCGGTCACGCCTTGGGGGAAGGATCGCCCGTCGAGCGGTTCGTTCGCCTTGGCGGGAAGGCCCTGCTGTTGGGTGCGCCGCTAAACTCCGTTACCGCATTGCACTACGCCGAGGCGGTTGCCGATATCCCCAACAAACGGTGGGTGACGTATGAGATGCCGATGCTTGGAAGAGACGGTGAAGTCGCCTGGAAAACGGCATCGGATTACGATTCAAACGGCATTCTCGATTGCTTTGCTATCGAAGGAAAGCCGGATGCGGTTGAAACTATAGCAAATGCTTACGTGAAGCTCGGTCGCCATCGAGAAGGTGTCGTGGGCTTTGCTCAGTGCTACCTGTTCGACGCGCAGGACATCGTGACGTTCGGCGTCACCTATCTTGAGAAGCATTTCGGAACCACTCCGATCGTGCCTCCGCACGAGGCCGTCGAGCGCTCTTGCGAGCCTTCAGGTTAGAGGCCGTCGACAATGATAATCTGGATCAACGGACCTTTCGGCGCCGGAAAGACGACGCTCGCTAAGCGGCTGCGCGATCGGCGTTCCAAATCGCTGATCTTTGACCCCGAGGAAATCGGGTTCGTGGTGAAAGAAACGGTCCCCATGCCAGCGAGCGGAGACTATCAGGATCTCCCCTTGTGGAGGGGACTTACGATCGCGGCGGTCAGGGAGATTCGAAGGAATTACTCGCAGGACATCATCATCCCAATGACGCTCGTGCACCCGGACTATCTGACTGAGATACTCGACGGGGTAAGGCGGATCGACGATCAGCTGCTGCACATCTTTCTGACGCTCAACGAGGACCTATTGCGTCACCGGATCGCGAACCAGACCATGCATCCTGACCCGAATCGAAATGCGGAGATTCGAGAGTGGCGATTAGCGAATGTCGCCCGATGCTTGGCCGCAAGGGAACGGCTTCCATGCACAACCCGTGTTCTCGATAGTGGTGCACACACCAGCGATGAACTCGCAGCGATGGTGCTCGACGGAATCGATGGGCGCACCTGATCGCCTTCGACGCCTGCGCAAAGCGTAGCGCGAGGGTGGCGGGCTCACGACCAAACGCCCAGAGGTCGATCATCGCAGGGATGTTTGGCTTTGTGGTGCGGACGACGGGACTCGAACCCGTACTCTCACAGAGAAGCAGATTTTCGTACCACCTCGACTTTCGCCGCCGTCTGATGACGTTCGTGGTCTGGACTGTCCCTTCGCCATTGCCCGAAGGCTTTAGGCGCCGCCCGTCCAGTCTCTACACCTTCCCCCGAAGGGGCTTGGCTCGGGATTGGCTTAGGGTATTGCCCGTTAGCGTTCCCCGACTTTGAGCGGTTCTACTCCGCGGATTTCCCCGCGGGCACTCCAATTTTAAAGTCTGCTGCGTCTACCGATTTCGCCACGTCCGCCTTTTTTCGCCGTTCCTAGCGCTCGTGCGATGCACCTATGTTGCACCTAGCGCCGAATCGTTCTTCGTCATCCTGAAAAACCACGTCTCCTAAAGCCTTGCATAGCTTATCTTTTCTCCACCACGAACTTTTTTGTGGGATGGTAGAAAAAAAGACTTTTTAAGTCCGCTGGCTTGCCAGGCCTTGTTAGCTTGTACGGTCATGGTTATCGGGTAAAGAATATTGACGGCATCGCTGGTGTCGGTGGCTGAAAAGCCGGCTCCCATCAGGGCAATAGCCATTTCAGATGCAGGCGTACAGGGCAATGGTCAACAGCTACAGCCTGTCTGACGATTCCGGCGTCATGGCTGCGGCGGCTATCACGCATTTTTTGTTCGGTCAGGCGGTGTTTTCGTACCTCTCCTTAAGCCAGCTTCGAGCCGGTGCAAAAAGCGTTATGGTGACAGAGCTAAAAAAAGAACTGACGGTGTATCATCAGTTACAGCCTTATACAAGACAGATTGATAATGCTGTTAAGGGCTTAGCCTTATCGTCTAAAAACCAACAACACTTCGGTGAAATGGTGGATTATTATGGCAGTAAACTAAAACGCTTTAAGCGTCCACAGCAACACCTATGGTTGCTGTGTTTTCTGACTCAACGCATACGGCAAAGCCTAGAGCGATTGGCTGATGGGTTTATTCATCATATCCGTAAACAACAAGAAGCTGCGCATGCGTTTGCCCAACAGGCAGTGTTTGACTCATGGAGGTCAGCTGCAGACAATGTCACCAAAGCCGCAGAATTACTGCATCTGTTTGTTGATGACAGTATCGACGATAATCAACCATTTGCAACGGTTAGGCAACAAGCATTAAGTGTAATGAATAACCAAGATATAGAAACGCTATGCCTGTACTTAAAAAAGCAAAAACGCACGGTAGAAGAATATCAATGGCAATATTATGATGATCAAAACGGGTTAATTGAGCAGTTATTAAGGCCCGTGTTTCTATGTCTTGAATGCCAAGCAGGTAAAGGCTCAGAAGCATTAGTGACCCAGCTCAAAACCACAAAAACAGAACTATTAGCAGGTAATACATTGCAAACAATGGATAGTACACTTATCCAACAAAAACATCGTCCATGGTTAATTAACAAGGATGTTGTTCATCCACAGCGATACGAATGGTTGCTTTACCGTCAACTGGCTTCTCGGCTTAATGGTCGAATTTACTTATCAAACGTCACTAAATATCGTGCGCTAGAAGACGACTTAATTGCATCGTCAATACAGCCTGATCTATTGGCATCATCAACATTGGAAAAGCTAAAGCAGCCGATTCAGAAGCTACTGCAAGTAAAACAAATACGCTTAACAACATCCCTAGAAGATGTTGCTCGTCACATTGATAATGGTGATAACCGCAATGTGATCATGAAGAGCCGAAGTGGCACACGATGGCGACTGCCAGTTAAAGGCTCCCAATCACTTGTCAACAACCCTTTCTTTAAACAAATGATCCCCGTCAGTATTGCTGATGTGTTGCGTTATGTTGAACAAGAAACCAACTTTATGCAATGCTTCGCACACGTGCTGCCAATACAAAAACAAGTAGGCGCCAATCAGGATGATTTATTGGCTATTCTAATTGCGAATGCGACACATCGCGGCGTATATGGGATGGCACAAATATCTGATCGCAGTTATGAGCATCTAAGCACTATACAAGCTAATTATATTAGGCCTGAAACCTTGCAAGAGGCTAGTGATATCATCAATAACGCAGTAGCGGCACTCCCTATTTTCCGCCACTATCACATCCAAGAAGACGTCCTGCACGCCAGTACCGATGGGCAAAAATTTGAAACTCACCTTGAGACTTTTAAAACTCGCTACTCCTCGAAATACTTCGGCACCAACAAAGGTATTACGGCCATGACGTTAGTTGCCAATCATAGTGCGTTAAATGCCCGTATCATAGGATCTAATGAGCATGAGTCCCATTATATTTACGACTTACTACAATCTAATACTAGTGATCTTAAGCCAGATGTCCTCTCAACCGACACCCATGGTGTTAATCATGTTAATTATGCCTTATTGGATTTATGCGGTTATAGTTTTGCGCCTAGGTATGCTCAGTTCACCAGTGTGATCAATGACCTATTTAACGTAACTGAAAGCGACGACGGAAACACGCATCTGGCGCTGAAAAAGCCGATAAAAATGAATGTGATTGAAGAAGGCTGGCAGGATATTCAGCGTATTGTGTTATCCCTTCAAGAAAAACGCACAACACAGGCATTGCTAGTACGCAAATTATCTGGTTATCCATCTAGACACCCTATATTACAAGCATTAACGGAATATAATAGGCTCATCAAAGCCCAATATTTACTTGATTATATTGATGATGCAAGTCTGCGCCAATATGTTCAACGAGCACTGAACCGAGGCGAAGCCTGGCATTTCCTCAGGCGAGCTATTGCATCGGTCAATCGTGACCAGTTCCGTGGAAAAAACGAATCAGAAATAGTCGTCTGGAACGAGTGTGCCCGTTTGACGGCAAATGCTATTATCTACTTTAACTCGATGATCCTAAGTCATCTATTACTGCACTTTGAAGAAGTTGGTGACGAGGAAAAAGCAGCAATAACTCGACAAGTATCACCCGTTGCATGGCAGAACATTAATCTGAGCGGCACTTATCAGTTCGCTAGTAACCGCAAACTACCTGATTTACAGGAAATAACTAGGCCTATTGTTGAAAATGAAGTCTAAAATGAAAGGTAACCCAGCTCCACAAGCCATTAACTGCGAGGGTTGTGGCGATTTATGTTACTTTAGAGGGGAAAATCCCTAGAACCCCTAGAAGCTACTATTTTTGATGATTACCTTATTGAGAAAACACATTATTCCCATCAAATTAAGCAAATAGATAATAGTCTAAGATATGAAATTATTGGATATTTAAAAGAAGGGAAGCTAGATGTTAATGGCTTAATTTTTGAAGATGATATTTTAAATAGAGATTTTTTTTACTTAGATAACAATACAGTAAAATGGACTGTCGATAGAATTAATGCTGACTTTGATGACAGAGATTGAATCCATTTAACATAAAATTTCTTATGCGAAATTACATACCAACTTTAACCACATTGTGGACAGGTTGGATTTTAGAGATAAGAAAAACTTCTAGGGCATTTGCTAAATAAGCCGTATCACGCTCAAAGCCTATTGTAATGATGGATCCAGCATCTTTCAGTCTTGGATCTATCGCAATATATTCAGTTTTATCTTCATTCCATCGGCAATATTTCATTACCCTGGCGCTTAAGCCATTACCACGATAACGGCCAGCACCTCTAGAAGTCCCAACACCGATATAAGTCACTAAATCCCCTTTGACAAACGCATATACACCTTGTTTATCGTAATTAGGAATTTTTCCAAAATTAAAATGTACTGGTGACCATTCAGGAGGCTTTCCTAATAGGTCTACATTCCAGTGATGTTCGAAGAATAATTCTGTATTACGTATTAACTTATTAAGTGTTGGATCTTCCACTACTTATCCCTCAAAATTTATAAATTAAAAAGCTTTCGGTCACGCTCATCTGTTAAATACTTATCCATCTGAGCAATTAATTTAGCTCTGGCTTGTTCATCATCTTCAGTGATCTTTAGCATACAGGATCCAATTAAAATTTTGCGTCTGGTATCATCCTTTCGAGCTTGTTCTTTCTCTTTAGCACGTTCTCTTGCCAGTGCTGCCTGTCTTTGAGCCTTTAACTGCTTTAGCTTTTCTTCCTGTGCTTTGATTTTGCTGTCTAGTGTTTCAGTAACGCTCATTAATCCAATACCATCATCCTGGGAAACCATCCCTAACATAAGCGCACTTGAATATGCATTCAAGGTGCTATATGTATAGTAATGTTTTCCTCGAAGAGCGCACTTATGCAAACTTCGTTTGCAAGTCCGATTGGGGGAACCCCAATACCCCAACAACCGTATCCACGGTTGTATTTCACTACGTGAAAATTTAAAAGCGAAAAACAAGCATGGCGATTTACCACTTTTCAGTCAAAACCGTAGCACGATCAGCAGGGCGTTCCGCCACTGCCGCGATTGCCTATCGGGCAGGTGAAAAGATCTATTGTGAACGTGAAGGCCGAGAACATGACTACAGCCGAAAAACCGGGGTGGAATACAAAGAGATTTACTTACCCGAAGGCGCACCAGAACATTTAAAAAACCGAGAAAAACTCTGGAACGAAGTCGAACAAAGAGAAACCAGAAAAAACTCAACAGTGGCCCGCGAATTTGAAATTGCCTTTCCAAGTGAATTAAACCAGGAACAACGTCTGGCCATGCTCGAAGAATTATGTGCCAGCATCGTGGAAAGACACCAAATAGCCGTCGATGCCTGCATCCATGCACCACATACCGGATCCGGCAGTGATGAGCGCAATTATCACGCCCATATCCTGATGAGCACACGTAAACTCACGCCAGAAGGTTTTACAGAAAAAACCCGGGAACTCGATCAGAAACACAGTGGAGAAATCGAGCACTGGCGCGAACACTTTGCAGATATCTGCAATATGCACCTCGACATGGCCGGATCCACAGCAAGGGTTGACCACCGCAGCTACAAAGACCAGGAGAATGGCTTGGAAGCGACCCTGCACGAAGGACCAAAAGTCACCGAACTACGCAGAAGAGGCATCGAAACCGAAATCAGCCGAACCAACGATGAAATCAAAGAAAGAAATCAGGCTCAGCTGCAATACGGCAAAAATATGGATCTACTGATTGCTGAAAATGAGATCACACTCAAAAAACTAAAAACAGAACAGCAGATGCATATCCAAAATAGCGCTAAAACGCCACCATTAAGCGCAGAAGAGCAATTTCAATATATACAGAGAGAAAACCTAAGCAAACTACTCAAAGGCGAAATCAGCGCAAAAGAGGCGAATTTAGACCTAGATTTTATGCAACACAATCTTGAGAAAGTCGAAGGTATCCTGAGCAAACAACAAAAGCACAAAAATGACTTCAATCAGCAGCTCGCCCAAGACATCGTGAAAAGCAGACTCAAACAAAGTCATGACAAATTGCAAAGCCTGGTGGATCAACACAACGAGTTAGGTCAGAACAAGCCCTTGCTGTTTGGAAAAAAAGCTTGGGAGGCACAACGTGATGCGATTTACCAGGAACACAAACAACTGAAAGATAGACATGAATACCAGAAAAAAAATGGTGTGAAGGATTTATTGGAAAACGAAAAATTCAAAGCACATGCCTGGACACAGTACCAAAAAGAGCATCCAGCCAAAGCCGAGCAATATCAGAACCTCTACCAATCCTACCGAGCTATTAAAAACGGTGTGGATAAGATCAAAGCAGAACAACAAATGAAACTTAGACAAGAACAACAGCTCAAAGCACAACAACAAGCTCCTAAAATGAAATCTCGTGGCATGAGGCGATAAACAGAGCGAGTGTCTACGAGCGAACAGAAGATATCTAAATTTTTCGCCCGCCTTTTCCCTGATTACAAGCTCCCTATCCATCAATCACCTGCTTTACAGAGCATCCCGAATGGGTGCGAACTTTCCAAGTTTGCTTCCTAAATTGAGCGAAGCGAGAAAAAAAGCTGATGAGCGAAGCGAATTCCGAGTTGCTTTTGATCTTGCTTTTGCTTTTTCTTAAAGTCACGAAAATATGAACCAAAAATTGCTCCGACGAATCGAGCGAAAGCGAGATTCAATAGAGTTTGAGCGAACGAAGTGAAGCGAAAACCAAGGGCAATTTTTCACTCCTTTGGCTTTTAATTATTTTAAAGTTTTTAAATGCTTTTAGATGGTCTAAAAACCTTTATTTATAATATTCTTAGAGATTATAAAACGAGGTTTACCTTGCATTAAAACGAGGTTTACCTTGCATTAAAACGAGGTTTACCTTGCATTAAAACGAGGTTTACCTTGCATTAAGCGAGTTGATAATATAACCTCGTCTTATTGAATTAAAAACATAATCTTTTCAT
>NZ_CP032271.1 GCF_001696615.3 Acinetobacter sp. WCHAc010034
ATGAGAGAATTAGTTGTAAAAGACAATGCCTTAATCAATGCAAGCTATAATTTGGATTTAGTAGAACAACGTTTAATCTTATTGGCGATTGTTGAAGCAAGAGAAAGTGGCAAAGGGATTAATGCTAATGATCCCCTTGAAGTACATGCAGAAGGTTATATCAATCAATTTGGCGTACACCGCAATACTGCTTATCAAGCCTTAAAAGATGCCTGTAATGATTTATTCGCAAGACAATTCAGTTATCAGAAAATAAATGAAAGAGGGAATATTGAGAATTATAGATCCCGTTGGGTTAGTGAAATTGGATATGTAGATAATGAAGCCGTGGTTAAGCTTATTTTTGCCCCAGCAATAGTCCCATTAATTACACGCTTAGAAGAACACTTCACTAAATACGAATTACAGCAAGTTAGTAATCTCAGCAGTGCTTATGCTGTGCGTCTATATGAGCTATTGATTGCATGGAGAAGTATCGGCTCTACTCCAGTTATAGAGCTAAGTGATTTCCGACAACGAATTGGTGTGCTTGATACAGAGTACAAGCGCATGGAGCGCTTTAAAACGAGTGTACTAGAGCTTGCTCTTAAACAAATTAACGAACATACAGATATCACTGTAAAGTATGAACAGCATAAAAAAGGGCGCTCAATTTACGGATTTTCATTCACATTTAAACAAAAGAAAGTGGATGCTCCGTCTGTAGGAAATAAAGACCCAAACACAATAGATCTATTTTCAAAATTATCAGACTCTCAACGCTATTTGTTTGCTAACAAACTTTCTGAACTCCCTGAAATGGGAAAATATTCCCAGGGCACAGAAAGCTATCAGCAATTTTCCATTCGCATTGCCGAAATGCTGCAAGATCCCGAACGCTTTAAAGAACTATACCCATACTTAAAAAAAGTGGGATATATGCCATCCAATAAAAAGGACACAGTAAATGGCTAAGTTATCGTTAAGTGAAGTATCTAAACAATTTCACGTTGATAGATCGACCATTTACAGAGCTGTACGCAATGGACGCTTATCACGCTCCAGTAATGGCCAGTTTGATCTTTCTGAAGTCATTCGATGCTTTGGAGAACCAGCACAAGCATCTCAGCAAAAAGTTACACCTAAGCAAGAAAGTGATGCCTCCACACAAAAACTCATCACTCATTTAGAGAATGAAGTTAAAAAATACCAGGAGCGCGAAGAACGTTTGATGCAGCAAATTGACCGCATGCAAACCCTCATTGAGTTAAAAAGTGTTGCACCTGCTACAGCAGTGCCACAACAAGATGCCACGGCATGCGACACATCAATGCCACGGCATGCGACAAGTAATCAAATAAATGAAAATAAAGAATATTTATATAAAAATATGACAGAAAATGTGGCAGTGCCACAACAAGATGCCACGGCATGCGACACATCAACGCCACAGCATGCCACGCTGCAAAATGTGGCAATGCCACAGTCTAAAAAACGCGGTTTATTTGGACGGGTATTCAGCGCAGTCTTTAACGAAAATTGAGCCTTCCAAGAAGGAGATCCAGCGTGAAAAAACTGAAAGAAGTTTTACAAGGCATTGCCTTTCTGCTTGCCGGTATTCCCATCATGATCATTGCCAGCATCATGGATCAAAAAGCCTTCAAAAAAGAACGGGAACAGCGCCAGAAAGCCCAAGAGCAAAGCAAGTGATTGTGCAGTGAGATTTATCAATCCAGGCTCAAATTGCTGATAAAATAGGCATATTGGATGAATGATCCACTAAAAAGCCCGGTTTGTGCAAACCGGGCTTTTCAGCGGATCTCAAGATCTTGATTTAATTAAAATTATTGAGAGCATTTCGCATAACGTGCATTATGTTAATTTTAGAAAAACTAAACTTTTAAGTAGATGAGTACTAAATTTAATATTTAATTTAGTATCATTCTCTTGACATAAGCAATCTACATTCTTTACATTAGTTCTAACGACGCCTGTAATGGAGATCATAATAATTTTATGATATACATTATGGGCTTTTCTATTTTTATTAACTAGATGAATACTTTACAAGAATATTGCAAACCATATATATCACCCCAAAAATTAGTTTTAGATTATTTAATATCTAAAAAAGGGCTAGCTATTCAAGATAATGAAATTGAATTTGCTGAACAGGCTCTATCTCAAATTAATTGGTATCATCTAAAAATTTACTTCTACCCATTCATTGAGGATTTAACTGCTGAGGAAGAACGATATAAACCTCAAACAAATTTTCGTAATGGATGGGACATTTATTTATTAGATGATGAGTTAAGAAAAATTGTAATTAAGCACACACTAAAAATAGAGTTGATTGTTAAAAGCCATATAGATCAGGCAATTACTGAGTTTACAGAAGATCCTTTTTGGTACCTCAATGATGATTACTTTATAAAAAATAAACAGCCTTATTATGAAAGAAACAAGGTTCTGGGTAGTATGAATAGCTCAGATGCAGAGTTTACAAAACATTTCCAAAAAAACTATAAAAGTCCTTATAAATCATATAGATCACTTCCTCCATTTTGGATAGCTATGGAAGTAATTACTTTTGATCAGTTTTTAAAAATTATAGAAAAAGTGAATCCCCAAATTTTTGAAAAAAGGGGAGAAAATGCTTTAGACAAATGTGCAATGAAATTAGGTGCAGAAAATTTCAAACAGCTAAAAAGTTGGCTAGAAGTTATAAAAGATATCCGAAATAAAGGGTGTCATAATAGTCGATTATGGAACGCTAATCATATGATCCCGAAGGGACTTGATATACATTCACAGCCAATAGAAAGTTTGTCTAAACCTCATAAAATATATTTAGTTACGTTAGCCATATTTTTAATGACTAAAAATTCTGTTGCGATTGATAAGAATATTAAAGAAGAATTAGAAGAGCTTTTTGAAGCTTATGGAAGCAAGATCAATGATCTAGAGAAACAAATGGGCTTCCCTGAAAGTTGGGCTACAAAGGCTATATGGACTTAATGAACCAGAATCTCTCCCCATATACCATCTGTTATCGTTTCGGGTATGAGCGTTTGTGTTTTACCACATCTTCCCATGCACCTAGACGATAGCGACGATATGATCGGACGTTGACTAATTTCTCAGACATTGTCTATCTCCTATCTAATAAAGTCAGTTTTGGGAACTGACACCCATGCTTAGCTAAAAATATGCTTATACAATGGGTAAGAATTGGAGAGATTCCTTGAAGGGAATTATATCTAACTATCTATTTTTTTAAAGTTAATATTCTACTTTTTTTAAATGATCTTTAGATGCTTTTAACTCTTTAATCTTTTTTAGCCTTTCCTTTCTTTTATGGGCAGCTATATACCACTCATCAAATAACATTTCTAATAGGCTTATTAGAAGTTGAGCTTCATCTGGTTCAACATCAACAATAATATTGATATCTTTTTCCATATGAGCACCAATATTTCCTAGTGATCGAATAGAATCAATAGCTTCCCAAACTTCTGGTTCTATTTTATTTTCAATAGCTTTTATTTCTTCGAATAGATTTTTTTCTTTTACATTCCAAAAATCCCTTATCATTCCTTGAAGGCATCTTCTGGCTAATGTTGCAGAGGCCTTTGGACTTAGGTCCTTAATTAAACAAGCTTCTTCATAATCATTAATAATTACTTCTGGAATGATGGCTGTTGAATATGTTTTTGAACTGCTTTGTGGTAATAGATTCCAGGTTTTTTCTGGCTTTTCTTCGGGGGTATAATCGTATGTAGTAGCACTTTTAAAGAGTAGCGCTTTCGCTGATATTTCTTTGCATTCAGGATTCGGACAGACAACAATTATTGTATTCACCCCTACAAGACGATCATATTTATTATTGAGCCTAAATCTATGAGTACTATCACTATAATTTTCGCTAGTTACTGTACAAGTATGATTACAATAAGGACATTTCCAAGGAAAAGAAGACATATTACTTCCTATAAATTGAATTAGATTTTACTATGAATATTTGAATAATATAAGTTTATACAGTTATTTAACATAAAATCTCTTATGCGAAATTCGACTGTAAGCCCAAAGTAGAAATGTCCTAGATAAAGTGAGCTGATTAATCATTTTATTCGGCTCACAATATGAGCCGAATAGATGCTATATTTAACTCATCTGAAATTTTAGATGAGCGATTGAAAATGCAGGAATGGATCTGGCAAGCTGAAAACTGGACAAATTTTACATGGCTAGATTCAATTATCTTGCCTAAAACCAGACAGATACATCAAAAAATAGGGATTCTTCTTGGGCAAAGTCAGCATGATTTAGCAAAAGAACAGTTCACCCTAGATACTCTGCTTGCCAATCTTGTTGCCTCATCTGCAATTGAAAACGAAACTATCAATGTTTTTTCATTGCGATCATCTCTAGCTCAACGTTTAGGTGTCACACTTGAACAGCCTTATCCCAGCTCAGATCGATCAGAAGGTTTAGCTAATATCATGCTAGATGCGCTTAATGATGTTAAGCAACCACTGACTGTTGAGCGTCTCATGCAATGGCATCGTTGGCTTTTCAATGACCCAGATTGGACAATGCAACGTTTACGCATTGGTCAACTTCGAGGATCAGAGCCTATGCAGGTCGTTTCAGGTCGATTGGATTACCCTAAAGTACATTTTGAAGCACCGCCAAGAGAAGGCTTAGAAGAACGCTTAAACACCTTCATAGCGTGGTTTAATCAGAGTCTGAATGATTCATTGCTTGATCCTCTATTACGTGCAGGCATTACCCATTTATGGTTTGTTACCCTACATCCTTTTGATGATGGTAATGGACGTATTACACGTACACTTACAGACCTTGCTTTAGCTCAAATGGATGAACAAAGCATCCGTTTATATGCAATGTCTACTGCGATATTGAATAAACGTAAAAGTTACTATGAAATATTAGAACAAACCCAAAAAAATGATTCTGATATCACAGATTGGCTAGTTTGGTTTTTAGATACATTGAATGATAGCCTTGAAAAAACCTTAGCACAGATCAATCGAATATTATTTAAAAGCCAGTTTTGGCATAAATATTCAAATTTAGCCCTGAGTGAAGAACAACGCAAAGTCCTAAATCGTTTATTAGACGGTGGAGAAAATGGCTTTGAACATGGTATTAGTGCTTCACAATATCAAAAGGTTGCTAAAACAAGTAAGGCGACAGCTACTCGTCATTTATCCGACTTACTTGAGAAAGAATGTATCGTCAAATTGGAAGGTGGTGGACGTAATACACGCTACCAGATCAATACTCAGTTATAGATATTTAAGCAATAAAAAACCCCGGCATCCTGCCGGGGTTTTTCGTATTGGTTCGCTCGGTATAACTCCTGTCGTACCTTACAGTCCTTGTGCGTATCGTTGTTCTTATTATTGTCTGGAACTTCCTGTTCTCCATGTCCCCATGATATGAAATTGCAGCCAGGCCGCATAGGCGCAAAGGGCCGTAATTGCTGTGAGCATATGCGTACAAGGCCGGCTAAAAACTGTCCTCTTTTTATCCGCAGAAATTGGGGATAATTTTCTCCCTGGGAAGGACGGGAACACTGAAAAAAGTTCCAACTTGATTAAAAAATAATCAAATTTATTGGCAATAACTATCAAAACTGTTCATAAAAAAGCCGACTTATTTCATAGCCGGATTTTTGCTATCTTTCAGGTCGGTTAAAAATTTTTAACTTGTTGAAAAACAAAATCTTTTTGTATTGCGTTTCGTATAACGCCCATTATGTTAAATAGAATGTAAATTAAGCTAAAATTATGTTTTTAATGTAGACAAACCAAGAGCTGGAATAGGTGATAGTTGCGTCGATCGATGATCGTTATATTGATATCAGCGCCGGATAAGCCATTGACAGCGTCTAACCCACCGCAGCCTGCGCCGACAACAACATGATGCCGTTTGTCAGAGGCCATTTTTATTATCAGGGTCTCCTAATGTTCAGCGATTCAATGCGGCCGCATGGTGGGCCATGTGTTCGCTCAAGTAGGTCGAAATAAAGTAGTAGCTATGGTCATGACCAGGCCGCAGATTAAGCGTCAGCGGGTGGCCCACCTGTTCACACGCTGTACGCAACAGTTGCGGTCGAAGCTGGTGCTCAAGAAATTCATCGCTCAGTCCTTGATCGACAAGCAGCGGTAAGCGTTCTTGCGCCACGTGGATAAGCTCGACCGTGTCATATTGCTTCCATGCGTCCAGATTTTTTTCGCCCAAGTAAGCCGCCAGGGCCTTCTGTCCCCATGGAACTTGCGTAGGCGCCACGATAGGCGAGAACGCCGAGACACTTGCGTAGCGACCGGGGTTGCGAAGAGCAATAACCAGAGCGCCATGACCGCCCATGGAGTGCCCACTGATGCTGCGTCTTGACGACGCGGGGAAGTTCGCTTCGATCAGCGCTGGTAATTCGTCGACCACATAGGAATACATCTGATAGTGATCGCTCCAAGGTAGCTCTGTGGCGTCTACATAGAAACCCGCACCTTGACCGAGATCATAGGCAGCATCGTCTGCAACGCTTTCTCCGCGCGGGCTGGTATCTGGGGCTACGACAATGATTCCGTGCTCCGCTGCATACCGCTGCACCGAAGCCTTAGTGATGAAGTTCTGTTCGGTACAGGTCAGACCTGAGAGCCAGTACAGAACTGGGAGCTTTTCATGCTCAGCCTGAGGCGGAAGATAGATTCCAAACCTCATCATGCAGCCAAGCACTGTTGACTCATGCTGAAAAACGTCCTGCCAACCCTCGAAGCTGGCGTGATGTTCAATGCGTTCCACGGATTTTCTCCTTATTTCAACGAGGTGGTGCTCAGGCGCCAATCAAGACGACTTTTCGTCCCATTCAGGATTAGTTAAAAACGCTTCACCGCACCACTCATCAGGTTTCCAGCGTTGTCGCTGGCATGAGGATCGCTGCTACAAACCCAGACATCACCACACCACGAAGGTCGGATGTCGGCTTCAATGTACAAGCAATAAAGTGTGTAATTCAGGGAGGCACTACCGCGATGCCTATTTCGAATTCTGTGTTTCTTGCATCACGCACCGAACTTTTAGTCCGATCGTGTTTATTGACCGTCTTTGGCCATGAAGGCGAGGCAACATCTTTCTGAGCTCTAATCAGCAGATAGATATTCAGAGTACTATAAACCGTGTGGAATGAGCGGGCATGCCACACGGTTGCGGTGGAAGATGAAATCGTTTTGGCTGGAATCAGCCTTTTCACAATAACCTCACTTCCCCTAGTTTTAGACAAAGGTGTAGGCGCAGACCTTATTACCAGCAGGATCACGCAGGTAGGCCGCGTAAGCACCCGGCAGGTGGCCACGTGGGCCAGGCTGACCTTCATCGGTGCCACCAGCGGCGAGGCCGGCTGCGTGGAATGCATTCACCTCTGCAGGAGTGGCAGCTGCGAAGCCTACCGTCACACCATTGCTGGTTGGTTCTGCACCATTGCCTGGGCGGGCGATCATGAAAGCAGGTTTGTCGCGACCGTACAGAACCCAATCGTTACCAAATGGTCCTAGGTTTTTAATGCCGAGGGCACCTAAAGTGGCATCGTAGAATGCAACCGACTTATTAAGGTCGACTGCGCCGAGGAAGACATGGGAGAAAATGTCGTTACCGGAAATTACTGGAATAGCCATTAAAGTGTTTCCTTGATGGATGGTTCTGAAAAATCAGGTAGTGATCCATGGATCAATAGTGAATGACAGTACGAATCGACTTGCCTTCGTGCATCAGGTCGAACGCGTCATTGATTTCATCGAGTCCCATGGTGTGGGTGACGAATGGAGCGAGGTCGATTTCACCTTTCATCGCGTCTTCTACCATGCCTGGAAGTTGGGTACGTCCCTTGACACCGCCGAAGGCAGAGCCCTTCCAGGTCCGGCCAGTGACTAATTGGAACGGACGGGTAGAGATTTCCTTACCGGCGCCAGCAACACCGATGATGATCGATTGACCCCAGCCTCGGTGGGCTGCTTCCAGTGCCGAACGCATCACATTGACGTTGCCAATGCACTCAAAGGTATGGTCGACACCCCAGCCAGTCATTTCGATAAGAACCTCGTGAATCGGCTTCTCATAGTCTTTGGGGTTGATGCACTCGGTGGCACCAAAACTGCGTGCCAGTTCGAACTTGGATGGGTTAGTATCGATGGCGATGATGCGGCCAGCCTTGGCTTGGCGTGCACCCTGAATCGCAGCAAGACCGATACCGCCGAGGCCGAACACTGCCACGGAGTCCCCAGGCTGCACCTTAGCCGTGTTGTGCACGGCACCGATACCGGTGGTCACGCCACAACCGAGTAGGCAGACATGTTCCGGATTGGCGTCTGGGTTGATCTTAGCCAGCGATACCTCGGCAACGACGGTGTATTCGCTGAAGGTCGAGCAACCCATGTAGTGGAACAGTGGCTGACCGTTGTATGAGAAACGGGTAGTGCCGTCAGGCATCAGGCCCTTGCCCTGAGTAGCGCGCACTGCCACACAAAGGTTGGTTTTTCCTGACTTGCAAAACAGGCACTCGCCACATTCGGCGGTGTATAGTGGAATGACATGATCGCCAGGTTTCACACTAGTTACACCTTCACCGACCTCGACGACGATGCCTGCTCCTTCATGGCCCAACACGACTGGGAAGATGCCTTCTGGATCATCGCCAGAAAGGGTGAATGCATCGGTATGGCAAACGCCAGTGTGGGTGATCTTGACCAGCACCTCACCCTTGCGCGGCGGCTCGACGTCAATTTCAACTATTTCCAGAGGTTTTCCTGGCCCGAAGGCCACAGCTGCACGTGATTTCATGGAATCTTTCCTTACACAAATTTATTTTAAATATGACTTAAGAATCTTTGCTATTTCAGCAAGTTCTTCGTTTCGTTGTTGTTCTGTAGTTTCTCCAGATACTAGAGTGTCTTTTAAGTGAAC
Organism: Acinetobacter sp. WCHAc010034; assembly: GCF_001696615.3. NCBI lineage: Bacteria > Pseudomonadati > Pseudomonadota > Gammaproteobacteria > Moraxellales > Moraxellaceae > Acinetobacter > Acinetobacter sp. WCHAc010034. Next base: position 8,971 of record NZ_CP032271.1, read on the forward strand.
CTCTAGCATCTCATTCATTAGACCATTAATGGCACCGCGTACAGAACAGATTTGTTGCAGAATGGCATTACATTCCACATTGCTTTCTAGCGCTTTTTCAATCGCTTCAGCCTGACCCTTGATTCGTCTGACACGCGTCAGAATCTTTTTTTTATCTTCGACTTGATTTGGCATAAAGCTAATTCCTTAAAGTTTCTTATAGTATAGTACCCTATAGTATATGGAATGACAAGAAACCTTTATAAACTTAATAATTGATAAAAGCTTTGAATAGCCACCAAAACTCTAGACACACATAACCATCTTTTGATGGGACTTTTCATAATCTAATGGAGAACGTTGTCCATTGGAACCATGTCTTCTTTTTGAGTTATAAAACATTTCAATATATTCAAAGATATCTGACCTCGCTTCAGTTCTTGATGCATAGTTTCTCTTCTTAACTCGTTCCCGTTTTAATAGCTGGAAAAAGCTTTCTGCAACAGCATTATCATGGCAATTGCCTCTACGACTCATACTGCATTCCAAATTATGTTGTTTAAGGAATGCTTGCCATTCATGACTGGTATATTGGCTGCCTTGGTCAGAATGAATCAAAACCTTGTTCTTTGGTTTTCTCCGCCATAAAGCCATCAATAACGCATCTAGCACAAGATCTGTAGTCATTCTTGATTTCATAGACCACCCAACAACAAGGCGTGAAAATAGATCAATTACAACAGCAAGATATAACCAACCTTCATGTGTACGAATATACGTAATGTCTGTTACCCACTTCCGATTAGGCTGAGTTGGATTAAACTGTCGTTCTAAGGTGTTTGCGGAAACAATACTTGGCGTACCTGCATAAGATCTAGGCTTGCGATAGCCGCGCTGTGATTTAAGCCCATTCGCTTTCATTAACCTATGCACCCGGTTGATACCGCAATTTTCGCCAACATCTTTCAAATCACAGTGAATCTTGCGATAGCCGTAGACTCCGCCAGATTCCAGCCAGAACTGTTTAATCAATCCTGAAAGCTGTTGTCGTTTCCTCGCAGTTTTACTAGTGGGTTGTTTCAACCATGCGTAATAACCACTGTGATGAACATCTAGAGTCGAACATAAACGACGAACAGACCATATGTGCTGATTGTCCTGAATAAAGGCATACCTCATTTGGACTGGCTTGCGAAGTACACCGCGGCTTTTTTTAATATGTCCCTTTCTTCAGTAACTCTTTGCAACTCCTTTTTTAGCTTTGCCAATTCTGAAACTGCATCCCTAGAGTCTGTGATTTTAGGTTCTTGAGGAGCATAACGCTTGATCCAAGCATAAAGACTATGCGTGGTTGTACCTAAACGTGCGGCAACTTCAGCCACGCTATGACCTTTTTCAGTCACTTGCTTTACTGCTTCAATTTTGAATTCTTCAGGGTATCGTTTGCTACTGCTCATAAGCACCTCGTTAATTAGCCATTTTATCTAACTAAAAGGTGTCTACAAAATCGGTGGCTATTCACTTATAATTAAAAAATTCTACATCTATTTTTAAATTTTTCGAAAATTAACATAATACGCGTTATACGAATCTAAGAATGGGAGCCTTTAGCTCCCATTTTTACTATATTTTTTAAAGTTTTAGGCGTGTTGTACTGTGAGTTTTAGGCCTAAAGCATTCACTACACGATTAATCGTATCAAAACGTGGTGCTGAATCATGACGTAGGGCTTTGTAGAGTGCCTCACGCCCAATTCCTGCTTCTTTAGCGATTTGAGTCATACCACGAGCTTTAGCAATAACACCAAGTGCATGAGCTAATTCAGCTGGATCATTCTCTTCAAGAACCATATTGAGATACATCACAATGTCTTCTTCAGTTTTGAGTGACTCAGCCATATCAAAACTTGGTAAATCAGCTACTTTAACCACTTTAATCCTCCAACGTTTTCGATAGTTTGACTGCAGAATTCAACGTTTTATGTCCTCATAGAATTAATCAATATTTTTGAAAATGATATTCTTTTTAAATGGGAAGTCTATAATGATAGATAAATGCAATTTAAATTAGATAGTTACCAATTTTCTAGAAATTTTATAGTTTTTCTGAAACTAACATAATACACCTTATACGAAGTCAAGAAATTGAGTCTATATCCTTAATTTTTTATTATTTTTTTAAATTTAGGAGCCTAGATTCTGGTCTAAGCTCTTAAATTTCATGTAATCGCCATTATGTTAAATAGTGATTTTTTTGTTTAGTCAAAGCAAGCAAATCCACCATATACAACTTCATTAGATAAAATTCTTGTTTCAAAATCCTTTTGAGAAAGCATCCGTTGAGCTAAATCACCATATTTCTCTTTAATATGAATAGTCCAATCTTCAAGTGGCATTTCACAAATTGGATTGAGTATCTCATCTGGATGAATTCCATCTATCAGAAATCTTTCAAATACTTTTTTTATAGCTTCCTCATAATCATTCCCACCTGTATAGCAATTTACATATGCTTTGCTTGAGACAGGCATGATAGATTTTTGTAAAGCATGAACTTTACTAGTTATGATAAATACCTTCATTCTATTTATTTAAATTCTCTAAAATTAACATAATACGCGTTATGCGAAAGGCCCGATTCATGGGCCTTTTTTGCTACTGATCAATCTTCAGTTTAGATAGAGACAGGCTATCTAATAGCTCTTTGGCTTTAGCACGCGATCTACTTATATCGCCTTTCATACCTTGCCGATCCGCTAGGGATATAGCTTTGCTTTCCTCTAAGTCATTCTCTTTTTTTTCAGCATCTTGAAAACTAGATAAGAAACCAGAGCTAGTCTCTGTTTTTGGCTTATTAGAATAAGATTCTTCTTGAGTTTTTTTATCCTGTGAGCGATATCGATATAAATAGCTTTTAAATGTATTCAAATTGAGATCTAACTCATGATCCATTTGAAGTTTTTCCACAATAGATTGTTGCGTATACCCCTCATTTATAAGTTGGTCAATGATTGGTAAAAGGAGAAAGAACCTCACACTTTTTTTCCGTTTCATATTCAGTTTTTCTAAGATGGAATATGTACAATATACAGATTAATTGCCTACTTTTTACATAAAATTTGAAACTTTTTGCTAAACTATAAAAACTATTTGCATTATTTTTGCAACTATTTACTAAAATTTTGCATCCTATTTGCATTTAAATTAAAAGAATTAAGGAATAAACGCCCTAAAAAGCTCAAAATAGCGAAAAATTCACCCAATAATTTTAAGTTTTTATTCCTATAAAGACCCTTATTTTATGGATACACCATACGCACCTTGCAGGATGCCAAAAATCAACGGTTTACAAACTTTAGAAAAGTATAAAAATTAGAAACCTCATACATAAGTAAGCCTATTACATTGATTTTTATAGTATTGCGATGCATGAAGTAAAAAACTCTTTATAACGTGGATTATAGTGAGTGCAATTCAGCCATACTCATGCTCAATTCTTCAGTTATACAAATCTAAGTTTTAAAAATTTGAGATAGCCTTTCTTTTTCTGAATGGGTAAATGGCTACGTCTGTTTTTCAATTGAATGAAGGCAGCCATAAATTGCGTTTAAATGCGTTTTAATAGCACTTAAATAGAAAACAGAGAACTTTCTTGTCTCGTATTGAAAACAAGTCTAAAAACGCAAACGAGAGCAATTGAAGCCTACTTTGATTTAAACCATAAGAACAGAACGAGTGTCTACGAGTGATACCCCCTCAATTGGAATTTTTGCCGCTCTTTCTCTGATTACAAGCTTTCTATCCATAAATCACCTTCATAGCAGAGCAGCCCGAATGGGTGCGAACTATTAGGCATTTGCTTCTAGACCGAGCGAAGCGAGTAAAAAAACTTATGAGCGAAGCGAATTCCGAGTTTCTTTTGCTTTTTCTAAGAGTCACGGAGATATTGACCGAAAATTGCCCCGGCGAATCGAGCGAAAGCGAGATTCAATAGAGTTTGAGCGAAGCGAAAACCGAGGGCAATTTTTCATACCCAGGGCTTTTAATTATTTTTAAGCTTTTAAATGCTTTTAGATATGCTGAAAGTCTTTATTAAAAGCACTTACAGAGCTTATATGACACCGTTTACCTTGCAATATGACACCGTTTACCTTGCAATATGACACCGTTTACCTTGCAATATGACACCGTTTACCTTGCTTATAGCACCAAAATTAATTATTGTGTCATAGCATAATAATTAATTTTGGTGCTTC
>NZ_CP032272.1 GCF_001696615.3 Acinetobacter sp. WCHAc010034
GTTTCTGATCAGCAACGTAAAGATGATACGAGACGTAAAATTCTACTGGGAGCTTGGGCTTTAAATAAATTAAAAAATGATGAATCGTTTAAACAGCAATTAGCCGATTTTGAGCAATTTTTAAATACGGAAAATAAGACCGAAGAAAATAAGCAGAAAGATAAAGATCTTTTTAATGGATTTATTTGGGATAAGACCTAAATTTCGCATAAGAGATTTTATGTTAAATAAGATGGAACTTAGACAAAATTTTATTAATAGTTATGCATTCTGCACAGTTAGTTTTAGACCTAAAGCATTTACTACACGATTAATCGTATCAAAACGAGGTGCTGAATCTTGACGGAGTGCTTTGTAAAGTGCTTCACGTCCAATTCCTGCTTCTTTAGCGATTTGAGTCATACCACGAGCTTTAGCAATTACACCAAGTGCATGAGCTAGTTCAGCAGGGTCATTCTCTTCAAGAACCATATTAAGATACATTACAATATCTTCTTCACTCTTAAGTGCTTCTGCCATGTCAAAGCTAGGTAGATCAGCTATTTTAACCATTTTTCAATCCTCTAAAGATTTTGATAAATCAACAGCTCGTTCTATATCCTTTTGCTGTGTAGATTTATCACCACCTCCAAGCATCACAATGATTACATCACCATGTTTGATGTAATACATGCGCCAACCTGGTCCGAAGAACTCTCGCATTTCCCAAACACCTTCTTGAAGATGCTTTACATCGCCCCAATTACCACGCTGAACCTTATCTAATCTTCGATTCAGTTTAAGACGGGTCATACTGTCTTTAATGCTATCTAGCCATTCATCAAATTCAGGGAGACGTTTAATCTCGGTCATGAAAGTTCCTCTTTATTGTATTCGATCGAATACACAACATTATAATGAATATATTTTATGAGTAAATGAAATAATAAGAATATATTTTATCAATTGATTATTTAATAACCTATGTTCTTGGCAAAAGGTATCAAACCTGCTCATAAAAAAGCCGACTTGTTTCTAAGTCGGCTTTTTACTGTTTTTGAAGTCAGTCAAAATTTTATAACTATATGAAAAACAATAATATTTTAAATTGCGTTTCGTATAAGCTCTATTATGTTAAATAATTAAGGATAAAAGCTTTATTACTAAATAGAACAGTTGCTTAAAGCAGTATAGAGTTAAGTTTGCATTTTAATATCAAGTTGTCTTTCAGCACCGATAATCACCATACGAATCCCATTTTCAAAAATGTCATCCGCATTCATATTTTGTAAGGTATTCACTCCTTGGAGCATGAGTGGATATATAGTTGGATCGGCTTCGAATGGTGGGTCTGATCTTATTTCTTCTTGCTGCTCCTCAAGGACCCACCCAACAATAAACCTTCCTAATGTCATAAGTAATGCAACTGCTTCAACAGGAGAAAACCCAGCATGAGATAACAGCGCAACTTGGGCCTCAATCGTGTTGAAATGTCCTTGACTGGGGCTAGTTCTTGCATGTAGACGAGCACCATCACGGTAAGCTAGTAGTGCTCGACGAAAGCTTACAGAATTAGCGAGCAACCAATCTTGCCATGTCATCCCATCGATGGGTAAAGAAACTAAATGGTGTTCATTTATAATGGTTTCCGCCATTGCTTCCATTAACAAGGATTTATTCTTGAAATGCCAATATAGAGTTGGAGATTTAATACCCAATCGTTGAGCTAGCTTGCGTGTGGTTATTGAATCTATGCCTTCTTCATTCAACATATCCAATGCGGTACGCAGGACTATTTCACGTGTCAGACGTTGAGGTGCAATATCTTTTTTACTCATAAATCTATCACTGATAGGGAGTGTGTGAGAGAATATTAATTCTATCATTGCTAGAGAAGGCATTTGTGAAGAAATCATTGAGCGTGATTTTAATCACTATATTTCTGGATGCTGTTGGGATTGGTTTAATTATGCCGATCTTGCCTGAATTATTACGGTCATTGGCTGGAGCTGAAGCAGGCGGTGTTCACTATGGTGCTTTATTAGCTGTGTATGCTCTGATGCAGTTCATTTTTGCACCTATCCTTGGAGCGTTGAGTGACCGATTTGGACGTCGACCTGTATTAATTATTTCAATTGCTGGTGCAACGGCTGATTATCTCCTAATGGCTGCTGCTCCTTCTCTATTGTGGCTATATATTGGTCGTATTTTTGCGGGAATTACAGGTGCCAACATGGCTGTTGCAACAGCTTATGTTTCAGATATTACTCCAGCCCATGAGCGTGCAAAAAGGTTTGGTCTCCTTGGAGCTGTCTTTGGTATTGGGTTTATAGCGGGTCCGGTAATAGGTGGAGTTTTGGGTGAATGGAACTTACATGCACCGTTCTTTGCTGCTGCTTTTATGAATGGGATTAATTTAATAATGACAGCAGTCTTATTAAAAGAATCAAAACACAGCAATAAAATGACTGAGAAGGTTCAGGAGCAATCAATATTAAAGAAATTATCCTATTTGATCACTCAACCTAATATGGCTCCATTGCTTGGTATCTTTTTAATTATCACATTGGTTTCACAAGTCCCCGCAACTTTATGGGTTATCTATGGGCAGGATCGTTATGGCTGGAGTATATTTATTGCAGGTGTTTCCCTTGCTAGTTATGGAATATGCCATTCTATTGCACAGGCTTTTGCTATCGCCCCTATGGTAAAGAGGTTTGGAGAGAAAAATACGTTGTTATGTGGAATAGCTTGCGATGCAATTGGTTTACTTCTTTTATCTATTGCTGTTGAAGAATGGGTGCCTTTTGCGTTGTTACCATTGTTTGCCCTTGGTGGAGTAGCCGTTCCTGCTTTGCAAGCAATGATGTCCAGAGGTATTAGTGATGAAAGACAAGGTGAATTACAAGGGCTATTAAGCAGTTTTAATAGTCTGGGGGCTATAATTGGTCCTGTATTAGTTACTAGCCTCTATTTTATGACTCAGGCATCAGCTCCTGGAATGGTATGGGCATTAGCTGCAATACTTTATGTAATCACCCTACCCTTATTGCTTAAGTATCGCCTGAATAAATATTCTGGAGTTCCATAAAATATTTAATTTATTGGTTTAAAAACTAATGGATTCTATAGTTTATCTAAAATTAACATAATACACCTTATACGAAATACTGTTTTTTATTCGATATAAATCATAAACTTATACTAAGACGTTCCAGGGTTCAGCGCACTGGAACGGCTTTTTTGTGACTATTCACGTTCCACGCCTATTCTTTGATCAATGTTTCACGGTTTTAATTAAATAAACTGAATAATTCAATCTGCACGATTTAAGCGATTATCTTGAATAAGATCATCCAATTTATCTTCTAAATCTTCAATCTTATATTTGAGCGATAAAATAGAATTTTTTAAACGCTCATTTTCAGGAGCATCAGGATTTTTTAATTGATTAAAAATTTCTAATAATTCGTTGCGATTAGTGCTTAACCTTTCAATGTCACTTTCAATAGCCATTCTTGGTGTCCACAGAGCAAGTAAACTTTGCTCATAGTCTTTGAGTTCTTGATGGCTCATTGCATCTAATTCAGCTCTAGTTTTCATGGTTTAAAATCCGTCTTGCTATGAAGAGCTTTAAAAATCCGCTTTGCTGTTTCCTCTCTTACACTTTTCGGATCTCGTAAGATGCCACTAATCCAAAGGGCAAAACTAGGATAGTCCTGGAAGTTACTTAGGTCTGATAGCTCAGAAAGTTTAGATAAAATAGCACTGTACTTGTTAATTTGAGCATCAGACAGGTTGCAGAATATATCTATTGTTTTTGGATCTCGCTCAGGAGCTATTAATTTTGGCTTAGATTTTTCTTTCACAGTGAACTTAAAGCCGACAACAGAACGTCCTTTTTTAACTGGACTATAGTCAACTGTTACATCGGTAAATTCATTAATTTCATCTAATGAGCTCTTCAAAACTCTTCGTTTTAAGTTCCTCAAATCTCTATAAGATTCTGGTAAACCAAACTCTGTAAACATTTCATCTAGCGTTAATTCAAAGCCATTTTTTGCCTGATTTTTTTTCGCTAAATGGTAAAAGTCTATTGAGTAGTCTTTTTTTAATTTTAGAACTACATCTTTTTTATAACGAGTGTATGGATTGTATTTATCTAAAATTTTCAACATCACCAAAACAATAGATGTAAACCTTAAAGATATCCCTGCATCTTCATAAGTAGCATCAATTACCCAGTTAGAGTAGACCTTTTTCCCCCTATCATTAACGTATGAAAAGGACCGATCTACTAGTTTTTTTGACGCATTTTCAATTTGTTTATAAGCAGAATTGACTTTGATACCACAGTCATCAGCAAATTGTTGAGCAGATATTAAGATTTGATCTTGTTCACTTGCATCGATATTTCTAGCAATCGGAGAAGCCATAATTAAAATTCTTTTTTCATCTACAGACATGCTTTTAAAGCATTCAGTAACTTTGTTTTGAATAGCCATTGTTGTTACTGGATAAGATTTATCATAACTATTTTCTTTATTCATTCAGATATCAAACCTTATAAAAAATGAACATGATTTTTGTACCCTTATGAGAAAACAATGTACACCAATAAACATAAGGGTACAATAATTTATTTGTACCCTTTATCATGCTATTTGTACCCTTTAATCATGCTATTTGTACCCTTTTAAACGATAAAATCATGCTATTTGTACCCTTTATCATGCTATTTGTACCCTTTTAACGCTTGAAACTATTGCTGCATAAGGTTTTCAGAGGGTCTAAAAGCTTTTAAAAGCTTTTTAAAAGAATAAAAGGGAATTTATTTCCAAAGTGAGTTATTAAAACTGCCCTTGGTACTCGCTAAAGCTCGTACTCTATTGAAGCTCGTTTCACTCGCTTCGTGGGGGCAGTTTTTTGCATATATGATCAAGGATTCAAAAAGCAAAACATGAATAATGCATTCGCTATGCTCATGCTTTTTGACGAGCAAAAGCATCAATACTTCGCTCGTAGACACTCGCTAATCACTGTCCCCAGTAATTCAATAAAAAACGGTTTTTCAGAGGGGGAATAAGCAACCTTTCGTTGTGTCGCTCGTAGACACTCGCTAAAAGGCTCTCATTTGCGTTCTAAGCGATTTTATTTTTATCAACTATAGTTTTACTGTATTTCTATCAAAAGTCGCTAAAACCCCCGTTTTTTTGCGCTTAAATGGGATTTCTAAGGCGTGTAGTCATGGTTATTGTCATTTTCTGGCTTTTTAGGCTCATTTCTCTGCTGTTTTTCTTGTTCTTGGCGTCTTACAAATGCCAAATGTTCTTGTTGCTCTCGTTCTTGTGCATAGCGTTGTTCTTGTTGCTCTCGTTCTTTACGTAACTGCTGTTCTCTAGATTCACGATCTTTTCGGTCGTTTTCGAGCTGTATTGCTCTTTTTTGGGAAAACTCTTGCTGCGCTTCGGTCTCAATTTTTTTTGTAAAAGCCGCATGCAATTCTTGGATTTTTAGATCTTCCATTTCTTCTGCATATAGTCGCTTTTGTTTTTCACCATTTTGAGGACTAAAGTATTTATTTCCATAGTTATCTTCTTCAAATATATAACTATTTATGATCTCCAGTCTTTGATCGCGTACATACTCTTGATACTCAGTTTCTCTGCGTGATATTTCAGAAATTTGATGATCTATATTTGAAATTTGATCATTAAGTTTTCGTTGTTTAACAGTGATGTTCGGTTCGTCAAGTTTTGCAAAAGACTTTTTAGGCTGGAGCAGCTGATTTTCTTCTGTCCATTTATTTAAATGATCAGAATATCTCTCTTTTTTTTCTATTTCACTAAGACCAGAAATATGCTTTTGGATGTCTAGTTGGGTGTTGTGTTGGTCGATCAGGTCATTTATTTGATTGATCCATTTTGTTTTAAAAAATAAAGGCTCTTTTTTGCGTAGTTCTGATATTGCAGAACTCATCGTGTCTAATTTTGTTGTTAATTTTGATAATTCTTCATTTTGGAATTCATAAAGTTTCTGAGAAGTTTTTTCTGAATACTCAGCTTGAGAGTATTGAAACTGAAGCTCACTTCGTACTTTTTGAACAAGATCCTCAGATACTTTGATGTTTTCATCCAGTGCGATGACCTTTTTGATTTTTAAATTACGTAGCTTAATTTCATCATTTTTCAGACTAATTTCTGTAAATATCCCTCGTCTCCGGAGGTATGTCGCTTGAGGACCTTCGTGCTGAGTTGCTTCTAGGTCACTTTCCTGGTCTTCATAACTTCTGTGATCGACACGTTCATCAAATCCATTTTGTTCCAGGTGATGATTGCATAACTCTGCAAATGATTCTCTCCAGTGGCTTACAGTTTCTGTGCCATTGTCACGACTGAAGTCCCTATATTTTTTTGCTGAAAAGCCACCCTGCTCATTAATACTTCGGGTTGTGAACATGATGTGTGCATGGTAGTTGCGTTCATCACTTCCACTGTCTGTATGAGGTGCATGAATAGCAGCATCAACGATGACACCGTATTTTTTAACGAGGTTTCGGCAAAGTTCATTGAGCATATTTTCACGCTGTTCAGCGTTTAACTCACTGGGAAATGCAATCTCAAACTCTCTTGCAAGTAATGCATCTTTTCTACGTTCAACCTTTTCGACTTCATTCCAAAGTGTTTGGCGCTTGAGTAACTCAGTATTTGTATTTTCAGGTGCATAGATTTTTGTAAATTCGACACCAGTTTTTCTTGTGTAGTCTTGTTCTTTTCCATAAAAATCGCATACCAATTTTTCACTTGAACGATATGCAGCACAAGCAACGGCCGATCGTCCATTACCTCTACTAATCGTTTTAACTGAAAAATGATATATCGCCATTTTGCTTTTGCTCTTTATTTCGATTTATCGAAATTACCAACATGTATATGTTGGTCAGGGGATTACAAAGGGGATTTACCCCTTGTCGCACCATTGGATGAAATCCAATGGCTAAGTGCGCCCTTCGGGAAAACCACGATAGCATGGGCTGTCTTGAATTTCAATTCAAACAGACCTATGCTTGAGGGGGATTCCTTGAGATGGTGATGGTATGAGTGTTGAAACTTTAGAGCAAAAAATTGCAAAGCAAGAAGAACGATTAAGACAACTAAAAGCACAAAAACAAGCTATTGCTGCTCGTGAAAAAAAGAAAAATTCTGATCGACAAAGAAAAGATGATACTAGACGTAAAATTCTACTGGGGGCTTGGGTTCTAAACAAACTGAAAAATGATGAATCTTTTAAGGGTCAACTAACCGATTTTGAAAAGTTTTTAAGCACGGAAAGTAAGACTGAAGAAAATAGGCAGAAAGATAAAGATCTTTTTAATGGATTTATTTGGGATAAGACCTAAATTTCGCATAAGAGATTTTATGTTAAATAGGTTCGATTAAGCAGATCGTCTTCTAATTTTGAACATTGCTCATCATCAATGACTCCGGTAATACTTTGTAGCCACAACCCATCTGCTGCTAAACGAAGTAACTCTAAATCAGGATGACTATCCGTTTCTGCATGTTGAGATAATCTATTTTTTAGCCATTCCATCCAAATTTTATTAAAGGTAGGCTCTGTGATCATAGTCATTGATAACGCTGACCAAGCAGAAACCACCCCATCTATTTGATGGATAAAAGAACTATGAATATAAGCTCGTGTGAATTTACCATATTCTGTTTGATCGCGTTTAATCAAGTATTCAACTGTTTGATCTAAATCAAGAATTATTTGATTGAACATTTCTTCTATCAAATTTTTTTTATTCGGGAAATGGTGAAATACCCCCCCTTTTGTTATACCTACTGCTGTAGCAATATTTTGAATAGAAACACCAGAAATACCCTTTTGAGAAACAAGAATAGTTGCCTGTTCAAGGATGCGCTTTCGAATAACCTCTGGTTGCTTCTTTTGTTGCCGAATTTCTTTCACTTAATGACCTGCTGATTGCGAAAATAAATTAATAATTATTACGCCAGATACGATAAAACCAATTCCAATTAAAGCAGGATTATCTAGTGTCTGTTTAAAAACAAAGTAGCTAACTACAGCAGTTAGAACAATCCCAACACCAGCCCATATAGCGTATGCGATACCTAAAGGGATTGTTTTAATAACTTGTGATAATAAATAAAATGCCGTGCTAAAAAAAATAAAGACCATCACGCTTGGAAAAAGTTTTGTAAACCCTTCCGATTTAACTAAAAAACTACTTCCAATCACTTCGGAAACTATTGAAAATCCAAGTAATACATAAGCGAGTAACACACTGTTCATAAGTAATCATACCTAAAATACCCATCGGAAGGTATGTTAAATTTTCAAAAAAAAATTATCAATAATTATTTTAGATTTTCTAAAATTAACATAATACACCTTATACGAAATGCGTTATAATTATCCTTATAATTCAACGCTGTAGTTTCAATTTTCTAGCCCAGTCGTCAATGACTGGGCTTTTTTTATTACTTTTCACGTTCCACGCCTAGTCTTTAATCAATGTTCCACGATTTTGATTAAATAAACTGAATAATTCAATCTGCAGAATTTAAGCGATTATCTTGAATAAGATCACTCAACTTACCTTCAAGCGATTCGATTTTATATTTCAGAGACAAGATTGAATCTTTTAAACGTGAATTTTTAGGTGCATCCGGATTCTTTAATTGATTAAAAACCTCTAATAATTCGCTGTGATGAGTGCTTAACCTTTCAATGTCACTTTCAATAGCCATTCTTGGTGTCCACAGAGCAAGTAAACTTTGCTCATAATCTTTGAGTTCTTGATGACTCATTGCATCTAATTCAGCCTTAGTTCTCATGGTTTAAAATCCGTCTTGCTATGAAGAGCTTTAAAAATCCGTTTTGTTGTTTCCTCTCTTACACTTTTCGGATCTCGTAAGATGCCACTAATCCAGAGGGCAAATGTCGGGTAGTCTGGGAAATTACTGAGGTCTGATAGCTCAGAAAGTTTAGATAAAATAGTGCTGTACTTGTTAATTTGAGCATCAGATAAATTGCAGAACATATCTATAGTTCTTTGATCTCGCTGAGGCGCTATTAATTTTGGCTTAGGTTTTTCTTTCACTATAAATTTAAAGCCAACTACTGAACGCCCTTTTTTTACATTTTCATAAGTGAGTTCAATATCTGTATTAGTTGTAATCTCATTTAATGAAGGCTTCATTACTCGGTCTTTTAAATTACAGAGTTTGTCATAAGATTTGGGCAAACCCAGCTCATTTTTTATATGTTCTAAGGACATTTCAAATTGTCCCATTGCTTGATGCTTTTTAGCTAAATGATAAAGATCGAATGAGTAATCTTTTTTCAAACTTAGTACGATATCTTTTTTATATTTTGTATAAGGGTTTAATTTATCAAACTCTTTTAACATCAGTAGAACGATTTCAGGGAAACGTATAGCTATCCCTCCGTCTTCATAAGTGCAATCAATCACCCAATTCGACAGCACCTTTTTTCCTCTTTCATTGTTATAAGAGAAATTTCTTTTAAGTAGATTCTTGCTGGCTAGTTCTAACTGCGTATATGCGGAATGCGTTTTAATGCCACATTCTCTAGCAAACTCTTCTGCCGTAATCATAATTCGGTCTTTTTCAGTTGCATCAGTGGTTCTAGCAATTGGGCTAGCAAGTATTAACATTCGTTTTTCATCAATGTTCATACTCTTAAAGCATTCTTGAACATTGTTTTGCATAACAACCCAGCTCAGAGGATATGTTTTTTTATTTTCGTCCATATAACTACAACCCCAAAAAACTAACTAACTACATTGGTATTTATGTAGCTTAAACATACATTGTCGTTTATTTTTTGACTACTATTTTTGTAGTTTTTTAACAAAACTACAAACTTTTTCTTGTAGTTTAATGTCCGGTAAAAGTAGTTTCTATGTCCGGTAAAAGTAGTTTTTTAAGTCCATTTTGTCCGGCATTTGTAGTTTAATGTCCGGTAAAAGTAGTTTTTTAAAGTCTGAAAGCATTGCTAGGCGTGGTTTATAGGGGGGTCTAAAAGCTTTTAAAAGCTTTTTAAAAGAATAAAAGGGAATTTATTTCCAAAGTGAGTTATTAAAACTGCCCTTGGTACTCGCTAAAGCTCGTACTCTATTGAAGCTCGTTTCACTCGCTTCGTGGGGGCAGTTTTTTGCATATATGATCAAGGATTCAAAAAGCAAAACATGAATAATGCATTCGCTATGCTCATGCTTTTTGACGAGCAAAAGCATCAATACTTCGCTCGTAGACACTCGCTAATCACTGTCCCCAGTAATTCAATAAAAAACGGTTTTTCAGAGGGGGAATAAGCAACCTTTCGTTGTGTCGCTCGTAGACACTCGCTAAAAGGCTCTCATTTGCGTTCTAAGCGATTTTATTTTTATCAACTATAGTTTTACTGTATTTCTATCAAAAGTCGCTAAAACCCCCGTTTTTTTGCGCTTAAATGGGATTTCTAAGGCGTGTAGTCATGGTTATTGTCATTTTCTGGCTTTTTAGGCTCATTTCTCTGCTGTTTTTCTTGTTCTTGGCGTCTTACAAATGCCAAATGTTCTTGTTGCTCTCGTTCTTGTGCATAGCGTTGTTCTTGTTGCTCTCGTTCTTTACGTAACTGCTGTTCTCTAGATTCACGATCTTTTCGGTCGTTTTCGAGCTGTATTGCTCTTTTTTGGGAAAACTCTTGCTGCGCTTCGGTCTCAATTTTTTTTGTAAAAGCCGCATGCAATTCTTGGATTTTTAGATCTTCCATTTCTTCTGCATATAGTCGCTTTTGTTTTTCACCATTTTGAGGACTAAAGTATTTATTTCCATAGTTATCTTCTTCAAATATATAACTATTTATGATCTCCAGTCTTTGATCGCGTACATACTCTTGATACTCAGTTTCTCTGCGTGATATTTCAGAAATTTGATGATCTATATTTGAAATTTGATCATTAAGTTTTCGTTGTTTAACAGTGATGTTCGGTTCGTCAAGTTTTGCAAAAGACTTTTTAGGCTGGAGCAGCTGATTTTCTTCTGTCCATTTATTTAAATGATCAGAATATCTCTCTTTTTTTTCTATTTCACTAAGACCAGAAATATGCTTTTGGATGTCTAGTTGGGTGTTGTGTTGGTCGATCAGGTCATTTATTTGATTGATCCATTTTGTTTTAAAAAATAAAGGCTCTTTTTTGCGTAGTTCTGATATTGCAGAACTCATCGTGTCTAATTTTGTTGTTAATTTTGATAATTCTTCATTTTGGAATTCATAAAGTTTCTGAGAAGTTTTTTCTGAATACTCAGCTTGAGAGTATTGAAACTGAAGCTCACTTCGTACTTTTTGAACAAGATCCTCAGATACTTTGATGTTTTCATCCAGTGCGATGACCTTTTTGATTTTTAAATTACGTAGCTTAATTTCATCATTTTTCAGACTAATTTCTGTAAATATCCCTCGTCTCCGGAGGTATGTCGCTTGAGGACCTTCGTGCTGAGTTGCTTCTAGGTCACTTTCCTGGTCTTCATAACTTCTGTGATCGACACGTTCATCAAATCCATTTTGTTCCAGGTGATGATTGCATAACTCTGCAAATGATTCTCTCCAGTGGCTTACAGTTTCTGTGCCATTGTCACGACTGAAGTCCCTATATTTTTTTGCTGAAAAGCCACCCTGCTCATTAATACTTCGGGTTGTGAACATGATGTGTGCATGGTAGTTGCGTTCATCACTTCCACTGTCTGTATGAGGTGCATGAATAGCAGCATCAACGATGACACCGTATTTTTTAACGAGGTTTCGGCAAAGTTCATTGAGCATATTTTCACGCTGTTCAGCGTTTAACTCACTGGGAAATGCAATCTCAAACTCTCTTGCAAGTAATGCATCTTTTCTACGTTCAACCTTTTCGACTTCATTCCAAAGTGTTTGGCGCTTGAGTAACTCAGTATTTGTATTTTCAGGTGCATAGATTTTTGTAAATTCGACACCAGTTTTTCTTGTGTAGTCTTGTTCTTTTCCATAAAAATCGCATACCAATTTTTCACTTGAACGATATGCAGCACAAGCAACGGCCGATCGTCCATTACCTCTACTAATCGTTTTAACTGAAAAATGATATATCGCCATTTTGCTTTTGCTCTTTATTTCGATTTATCGAAATTACCAACATGTATATGTTGGTCAGGGGATTACAAAGGGGATTTACCCCTTGTCGCACCATTGGATGAAATCCAATGGCTAAGTGCGCCCTTCGGGAAAACCACGATAGCATGGGCTGTCTTGAATTTCAATTCAAACAGACCTATGCTTGAGGGGGATTCCTTGAGATGGTGATGGTATGAGTGTTGAAACTTTAGAGCAAAAAATTGCAAAGCAAGAAGAACGATTAAGACAACTAAAAGCACAAAAACAAGCTATTGCTGCTCGTGAAAAAAAGAAA
>NZ_CP032273.1 GCF_001696615.3 Acinetobacter sp. WCHAc010034
TAAACGTAGTCATATTGGTAGGTAAACGTAGTCATATTGGTAGGTAAACGTAGTCATATTGGTAGGTAAACGTAGTCATATAGATGCTGTACCCCTTTAAAACAAAGGCTTTGAGGTAGTCTAAAAGCATTTAAAAACTTAAAAATAATTAAAAGCCTAAAGAATGAAAAATTGCCCTATGTTTTCGCTACGCTCAAACTCTATTGAACTTCGCTTTCGCTCAGTTCGAAGGGGCAATTTTTAGTAAATACCGGATGTAACTGAAATATTAAAAAGCAAAGTCAAAAGCAAGAATGGATTCGCTACGCTCATAAAGCTTTTTTTCTCGCTACGCTCGGTCTAGATTCAATTTTCTGCATTTGATTTACTCTTATTTAGGCATCACAGCCTAAAAAGCTGTTTTTCAGAAAGTCGAGGCGCGAATTTTAGTGGTTCGCTCGTAGACACTCGCTCTGTAACATATTGATCTATTTAATAATTAAGTATCGGAAATTGTCCACACATCATGAATAATTGAAAGCCAAATTTGTATAATTAATCATTAAATTGCTGTTTTAAAGTGGTCAAAAGTGCAGTTTTCAGACAAAAAGTAATCAAATTTTATGAAAAATGATCTAAAAATTGACGCAATATGTGATGTCCATAAAACATCGGAAAATGTCCATATATAGTCTTCAAACCCTTTCTATTAAAGGGTTTGAAGACTTTTATAAAATGAACCCTATTAATTCTAATAAAAATTAAAGAAATAGATAACATGCGTGTATTTAAGCCTGTTTTTCGATTTAAGCTTGTTTATGTGTTTGGCTTGGAGTCTCCCTGTATTTTTCTAAAAGAAGGCCTTATGCGCGATTTGGTATCGTTTTACAGCTATTTTATTTGTCTTAAGCCAATATTTTGATTGGATCTAAATAACTCCTCTGTTTCCTTTTGGACTATTGCCTTGTGTTGAGGTGATCCAAAAGCATAATCGTTCGTATTGCTTTCAGATTTGATGGGATCTTGTTTACTTTCTTGAAGGTGCTTTGGAGCTGGAGAAGTCTCGATCTGTTTTTCTACTTTTGAAGTATATGCATTTTTATACCGTGCTAGATAAACAGAAAATTGTTTAACGCTCAGGATGAGTCCATGTTGTTTTTCTAAAATTGCAGTCACTTCTTCATATGAATAGCCCTGTTCTCTGAGTGCAAAAATCTGAGGTAGAAGTCGGATAAAGGCTTTGGATTTGATTTTTGGCAGCACGTTTTTAGTTTCCAGTTCGATTTTCTATTTTGATAGTAAATTGTTAGTATTTTAATTGCAAATTAATATATTTTCAGTAGTAAATTCCTGATTTTGATACCCAATTGATAACTTTTTGATAGTAAATCAGTAGTAAGTTGATATATACGCCCTTTTGGCTGTTTTTCTCTCTAAATTCTGCTCAAAATTTAAGAGGGATTTTTGACAATTTTTAGGTATACACCATACGCACCTAGTTAGGATGCAAAAAAACGAGGTTTTTTTCTTTAAAAACAGGACTATATCATGTTCGAAAGAGAGTTTTGAAACGTCACCAAATGTCACAAAATAGATGTTAACATTCTGTTTTATATTGAAAAATTTGTCACAGCATTGTCACAACGCCATTTCTATATGAAGCATAAAATAGAATCCTCGAATTTTAAAATTTTGAGGATCGGCAATGTTTGCAAATGTGTACATTCGATAGATAAGTGAATGTAATAAAAAACGTTTTTTGAAAACATTTTGAAAACATTGCTGTCTAGTAAAGTGCGCTAAAAAGTAGCTGATTTTTTGCGGTACTTTGTGCTGTTTCTTGCATTATTTTACTGATGCCTTTTGGCACAAAGTGACCCGACTTTAGATTCAGGCTAAAGCCAAAATCTAAAGCATCGGGTGACTCTATGAGCATCTATCGGCTATGCTCTATGCTTCAATGAAAGGGAAAAATATGAGTATTTTTTTGATCCGCCATGCTGAAAGTGAAGCCAATATCAATGGTAAAACGCTGTCGCATGCTTCAATCGCTTTAAGCGAGAATGGCCATATTCAGGCTCAAAATTTATGCTCTACGCTGCCTGAAATTGATCATGTGATAGTGTCCAAATATTTGCGGACGCAACAAACCGCAGCACCGATCCTAGAAAAATATAAGCTTGATTTTGAAGTTGATGAGCATTTGCATGAGTTTAGCTATCTGTCTGAGCGTAAGTGTGCCAACACCAATTTGAATGACCGTAAAGCATGGGTGAATGCGTATTGGGATAAAATGGATTGCCAGCATCGGGATGCTGATGATGCTGAGTCTTTCGAGGATCTCTATCTGCGGGTGCAGGCGTTTCATGACAAGTTAAAGCTCGTGGCCGGGCATTATGCGGAAAAGAATTTGGCTGTATTTAGTCACGGACAGTTTTTACAGCTTTTGATTATGCAGATCCAGCAACCAAGACCGCTTAGCAAGGAGTTGATGCAGCAGTTTAGATCTGACTTGGTTTGTCAGCCGATTAGAAATACTGAGGTTTTCACTTATTGAGCTTAATTTCGTATAAGAAATTTTATGTAAAGTAGATAGTCGAAAGGCCCATGAATCGGGCCTTTCGTATAACGCGTATTATGTTAATTTTAGAAAATCTTAATCTTGTCACTTATTCCTGAACATAAAAAATAATAGCCTTTTATGAAATTTATCTGTCTGTTGCAATTTTAATAATTTCATTTTATATTGTTAATCAATTTTACTTATATAGGATTTTTAAAATGACTAGACCTCTTAAACCAGGACCGAAACCAATTGCTAAATCTACTGGTAAGGTTGATAAAAGAAGACGTGATAATAAGAATACTCCAAATAATAATGATGATTTGAAACCTAGTAAATCATCTGAAAAATAGCTGGAGGCAGACGTGAAAATAATGCTGTCTATAATTCAGTAGAATCACGACAATCCTGAGCATTAAGGGGGATGATTAAATTTAATCATTTCTCTATTATTTAACATAATGGGCGTTATACGAAGTACACTTGTATATTAATTTAAATATCAAATACTTAAAAATTTCACCCCAGCCAAAAAATGTACAAATTGCCGATTTTGAAACAAATCGGCTTTTTATTGAACGAATTTGTCACTTTCAGTCAATAAAATCGATCAAAAAAACGCTCAAATTCAACTTTTTCCCTGATAACTCAATACATCCAGTCCCGAAACTATCCGCAATTTCTGCGGATAAACCTTGGGGTAAGTTTTGGGTAATTTTTGTACGCTCAGGCTGACATGTGTTAGGGGAAATTACGTCTATATCGCCCCCTAATTTTTTTCATATGATGGAATTATGGAGTACAGGATACTCCAGCACATAAAACAATAATGATAAGTGCAACAGTTACTAAAACTAATCAACCACATACGAAAAAGCCCGACAAAAATGTCGGGCTTTTTTATTGCCTAATTTAAGGTTGATCGGCAGTTAACTCATATTGGTTAATAAGCTTAATCAAGGCATTTTGCACATATTCTTCAAACTCAACACCTTGTTCTTTGGTTATTTTTTCAATTTTTTTAATAACTTCACTATCTAATTCAAATTCTATTTTATCGGATGTCTCCATCAGCAAATCATAGTTATTTTCGACCATCTTTTTAAAAGTTTTTTTTAGATCATTTGTTGATGGGACATTGAAAGATAAGCGTAGTGAACTATTGATAATTTCAACGTGGGTATAGCCGATATATTCGGTACTTTTTCCTACAAATTCTAAATGTTTCATAAAAGACCTTAAACAAGATAGTGAAATAGCTCTCTAGTGAGAGCTATATAAATTAAGCCAGACTTTCTTTTACAAATTTTGGATCAACAATAAATAATCGAATAAGTGATGTTGCCGCCCCTGATGGCCGTCTTACACCTTGTTCCCATGATTCAAGGGTACGTCTTGAAACACCAAGAATCTTGGCAAATTGGTCTTGGGTCAGTTGAGCCTTTCGACGAGCTAATGCGACATCTGTTTCAGTGATTACTGTTCTTTTTACAGCATTATTAGCAAGCATATCATCTATGCCTTGTAAGATTTCAGCTTCAATATCTCTTGTTGCTTCAAAGGCTTCCAGTTCTTTTTCAGTCATTAAACGAGTCATTTAATTTCTCCACCAATGCTTGAAGGGTTTTCTTACTAAGCTGCACAGTTTGCTTTTTACTGTACAGGGTTAATAACCAAATCTCTCCATTTGTTAAACGATTAAAGTAGATGACTCTGACACCACCACTTTTACCTCTACCACCACTCGTCCATCTAATCTTTCGAATACCGCCTGAATTAGGTTCTACATCCCCAGCTTCTGGATTTAATGCTAAGAATGTTTTGAATTCCTCATATTCTTCCTGAGTCCAATAAACAAGACAGTATTTAGTAAATAAAGGGGTTTCACATATTGTATACATTGCTTGTATTCATACTACCTTGTAGTAGTTAATTTTATACTACTTTGTGGTATCTTTAAATATCAATTTTTAATTTATAGAACTAAAGACGATGTATTACTTTGCAGAGGATCCCTTCTAGGTAATGTTACCTAGGAGGAACAATGAAAAAACTAAAATATCAGTATAGGCAATCAATACAGAGTACTCGCCACGACTACTTTTGGAAAATTTATCCCAATGTCAGAAGCTCTGTATTTAAGAAATTTAGCACTCACCAGGAGCGTAGCTTTTATTTTTTGCATCGAATTGAATACAAAGATTATCCGCTTAAACTTCGTGTCGCACGTGGTACGGGATTACCTCATGTTTGGGATGACCTTCCAACCTATGTTTATGATGTTGCTAAAAGTTGGAAGCATAACTCTAAGAGAGCACATCAGTACTACAAAGAACACGAGAAAAAATAAAAAATGGGGGCAATCAGCTCCCCATTTTTGACTTCGCATAAGAGATTTTATGTTAAATATTACACAAACTGAATAATTAGAGAAAACAATGGGAAGCGAATATTTTATTATCGGAATGGACAGTAATGGTGCAGCAGCTAAAGAAGAAGTTTTAGAAATTTTTAGCCCTTATTGGACTGAAAAAGAAGAAAATTATTACTTTTTAGACTATGGAAAAGAAATCCGTGAGGGATATATAGTCCATAATGAATGTCACTTTAATATAGACTTTTATGAAGATAATTTAGCTGTAAAAGGTGTAACAATATTTAAGCCATGTAGTGATATTAAATTGGAAAAAGCTGTTTTCCAGTTAATACACCAATTTCCAATGATTGTGACTTATCCAGTGGAACCATTACTGGTAATTACTGCAAATCAGAAATGTGTTGAAATTATCAAAGAAGAACATCCTGATTTATTACCTGATTTAACGATAGTGTCATCGTTTGAAGAATATAACAGTATTAGTTAAATGGGAGCTTAGCTCCCAATTTTGATTTCGATAAAGTTTATTATGTTGGCTCTCACCAATATATCAAAAGAATTTAAAAATATTTGAGGATTACATCAATTTATTCTTAATATGACAGAACTAAAAATCAGCATTGCCATAAAAACTTAGCAGTCTTACCTTCAGGGCAATCAAATAAGAATTCACAACCTCCGGCAAAATTCATGGCGGTTTCATACTCAGGACCTTCCTCTAATTGCGCAACAAAGCGCATATTCTGCTGACAACACTCACATTTTGGTGTTTCATCATCCTGAATCCAATTAGGCTGACCATGTAATTGCCCTAATATATCTCGTCCACCACGTTGCCAATTCGAGCGAGCGTCATCATACGTATCTGCTTCAATCTCTAATATTACAGCGTTATATTCAGTTTCTCGCAATGTATTCTCAGCATCTATTGTAAACTCTTCCAATGAAGATAGTTCTGAAAGGATGATCACCTGATTTGCACCACCATCTGGATCTTCATCCCCACACATACCCGGATCATTTTCACAAATAAAAATTAATTCTAAGCCTAAATCTGTTTTAATTTTTCCCATATATTTCATATGCCCTTGGCATTCAGCACACATCGGCCAATCATAGGGCTGATCAATTACACGTATAGGTAATCCACCAAAATAAGTTTCGGTAAGTGCAACTTTAGTTGGCTCATTAATTAGTAATTTAATCATGAAAAAATAAAAACCTTATTCGTAAATAACGTAACAATCTAACTAAAAAATGAATTTAACAAAAATTATTTTTTTAATTGCAATGTTTCAAAAAGTCTCATAATAAATATTTAACACAATACCAAAGGGTTTCTTTAGGGTTCTGTCGTATTAAGAATTAAATCAATTTAACATAATGGCCCTAAGATTCGATTTTATTCCCCATTGCTTGATGACATGGCTTTGATTCAGTATTTCAAGGAAACAGTAGGAGCCTGACGCACTCCTACATTGACGCTTTAACTTAGAAAATTACATATCTAGGCATATATCTGGCTGTCCACCCTTTGCCCTGATGGAGTTACTTTTTTCTGTAACTCTTATTCTATTATTTCTTAGGCTCTCGAAAACGGGTACTAGGTCGAGATCTTTAGTGTAAAAGTCTTGGTCAAGGATAAATCTCTTTTTTTGGTTTAAAAGCTTAATTTTCTTGCATGTCAATTCCAAATCTTTTTTTGTATTTGCGAGAATATTTTCTTTCGTAACTTTTGTAATAATATCTGGATTTTCTGGGTCACGTCCCGAATGCAAACGAGAACGATGAGATGTGAGTGCAGCCATATTCTTATCCATATCTCGGATATTTTTTTGATATTCTTTTTGGCTCATTGCTGAAATTTTCTTATCTGTTTTTTCATTGGGTTCATGATATTCATTAATGTTTGTTGAATCTCTTACTAGGGATGGATGTGAGATTAAAGCCGAACTATTTTGACATAAATTATTTAGAGGGCTATTACTTTCATTTTTTTCAAGAAAACTATAAGGTGTTTCACCTGCATGAATTGTTTTTTCTTTGAGAGAACCATTCGAATTAAAAGATAAATAAGATTTGCTAATTTGTACTTTATTTTTACAATCTATCCAAATAACTCCTTCACCATAGTCACCAGCATTAATTTTATTACTTATTTTTTTGATAGCATTACCTTTAAGTTTAACTTCTTTATATTGCCGATAGTTATCTATATCTACAGGGACAAATGTTGTATCTGCCGTGTAGTGAATACCATTTACTGTTCCTAGTGAGATTGATGCACTGAAAGCACTAAATGATGTTAAAGAAACTGATATGGTAAGTAACGACCTTATGATTTTAGCAATTATCAAAATTTTACCCCTTTAAAACTCTATAAACAGTAGCTATGCCACACCCAGAAATTGGACAGGTCTAAGATTGAAGCCAAAAATGGGAGCCTTAAGCTCCCATTTTTGCTAACTTTTTTTAAATTGCTAAGCGTAAATTCAGTGCTTTTACGACTTTAATAACAGTATCAAAGCTTGGGTTTACATCACCAGAAAGAGCTTTATAAAGACTTTCTCTGCCTAAACCTGTGTCTTTTGATAATTGAGCCATTCCTTTAGCTTTAGCGATATTGCCTAAAGCTTTTGCAATGAATGCTGCATCACCATTAGATTCTTCAATACATGCTTGTAGATAAGCTTGCATATCTTCTTCTGTTTTAAGGTGTTCAGCACTGTCCCATTTGCGAAGTTTAATAGCCATTTTACAGCTCCTCCTCTAAATCTTGTGCTAATTTCAGGGCAAGTTTTATATCTTTACTTTGAGTAGATTTGTCTCCACCAGCTAAGAGAATAACGATTCTTTGCCCTTGCTTGCAGTAATAAACTCGATAGCCAGGTCCAAAGAAGAAACGTAATTCTGAGACACCTTCACCGACTGGTTCTGTATCTCCAAAGTTTCCATCTTCTACCCGATCAATTCGAACTTGTATGCGTCTTCTTGCCTGTTGGTCTTTTAACTTGCTAAACCATTCATCAAAGACTTCAGTGGTATATATTGAGTACATAAGTAGAATGTATCCTACAGGATACAAATAAGCAAGATATTGACTTTAATTTTGAGTTCTAACATCATTGGCGTCAGTTTTCGAATGTAGTTTATTTTTGCAATTCCAGTTCTAAAACTTACACCTTGTAAACCATCGAAATCTTTAAATTCTTTTGATATAAAATTATTTTTAATCAAAATCTTACGAGAAGCCATATTAATAGGGTCAATAATTGCAGTTCTCTTTCGCAATTTGGGTCATTCCTCTTGCTTTGGCAATTACACCAAGTGCATGCGCTAATTCAGCAGGATCATTTTCTTCAAGAACCATATTGAGATACATCACAATATCTTCTTCGTACGTGAGAAAACGGGCTTAACCCAAGCAGAATTCGCTGCACGTTTGCATATTAGCGCGAGACCCTACAAAACTGGGAACAAGGCCGTCGCTATCCAACTGGTCCTGCAGCGACTCTAATTCGCATTCTGGATGCCCATCCAACTCTGATCTAAATATTTTAGATAATAAAAAACCCCGGCATCCTGCCGGGGTTTTTCGTATTGGTTCGCTCGGTATAACTCCTGTCGTACCTTACAGTCCTTGTGCGTATCGTTGTTCTTATTATTGTCTGGAACTTCCTGTTCTCCATGTCCCCATGATAGGAAATTGCAGCCAGGCCGCATAGGCGCAAAGGGCAGGAATTGCTGTGAGCATATGCGTACAAGGCCGGCTAAAAACTGTCCTCTTTTTATCCGCAGAAATTGCGGATAGTTTCCGAAGTGCAGGCATTGAGTTATCTGGGAAAAGTGGAAATATGAGCGTTTTTTGATCGATTTTATTGGCTGAAAGTGACAAATCTGTTCAATAAAAAGCCGACTTGTTTCAAAATCGGCTTTTTGGGCATTTTTTGATTGGTGTGAATTTTTTAAGTATCTGATATTTAAATTAATATACAAGTGTACTTCGTATAACGCCCATTATGTTAAATGGAAATAATTATTTTAATTCGACCTATATTTACGATTATTCAATACGTTCATAAATATTAGTGTGATGAATACAATGAGGACATATTGCAAACTAAAAGCAATAGTAGAAATATAAGGATGTGCAAAACTTTTTAAGTAAGTAAGAGTATCGCCTTTACGCCATTCTTTGTATGGTTGAAGAGGTTCATCATTAATAATAAACCAAATTAGATTCATCAGGCCTAAAGTACAACAGAAAAATACAATGCCAAGCCAGCCACTGATAGACTGCTGGTTCTTATTTAATGTTGCATAATGCTGACGTATTTGTCTTACATATTTGGCGGGTAGTGGGTGTCTTAAATAATTAATAACAATAAGGCCAATCACGAAAAAATTACATATTGCAAAATAGTCATTTAGAAACTTATGTTGGCTTGAAATCGAAGAGTCAATTGTGGTCGGGAATAAGCCCTGAAATGGGAAATCAAAACTGACTATGACTAATGCGATTGCAGTGGGTACAAGATGAAAATAATAAAAAGGTGCTGTAACATCTAAATAATATAAAAAAGCTGATTTTTTTTTCATAGTTTTTGGTGATTTCGTTTAAGTTTGTCTAAAATTAACATAATACGCGTTATACGAAATGCTTGAAATTTTCCTATAAGCATCAATATCTTAGTCAAAGCCGTTCTAGGGTTCAGCGCACTGGAACGGCTTTTTCATGATTATTCACGTTCCACGCCTATTCTTTGATCAAAGTTCCACAACTTTGATTAGTACATCTAAACAGATCAGTTAGCCATTCGGCAAGAAAAACCGGCTTAACCACCCTCTTTTCGGTTGCTCCGGTTCAACGTGCTCCGGCACTGGAATGCGCTTATTTTCTGTTTCGACCGGAGTAGTCAATCCGTCATGTTTCGGCTCTGGTTCTGGTCGAGAATTTTCTGTCATTTCAGAATGAGTAGAAACTTTACGT
Organism: Acinetobacter sp. WCHAc010034; assembly: GCF_001696615.3. Classification (NCBI taxonomy): domain Bacteria; kingdom Pseudomonadati; phylum Pseudomonadota; class Gammaproteobacteria; order Moraxellales; family Moraxellaceae; genus Acinetobacter; species Acinetobacter sp. WCHAc010034. Next base: position 9,910 of record NZ_CP032273.1, read on the forward strand.
TCATCTAGCTCTGTCTTTGGTTGTTCAAGCTGACCTTTAAACTCAATTCTGTGGGTCAAATCTTCTATATGCTGCATCAAAGACTTTTCTCTTTGGTTGGCTAGATCTAACTGATTTTTGAGTAGAGAAATTTGATCTTTCAATACATTTTCAATCTCAGATTGAACACGTACTTGTACATCCTTCTGGGCGTGTTCAGTACGTGTACTGGACTGAACACCGATAGGATTACCATAGACCCTGATAAGTTCGGATAAATCTATAAGCCCATCATGAGCCCTTGATAATTCACCATTTTTTATAGCTTCATATATTGTTGTTCGTGACTTTTTAAAAGCTTTACTTGCGTCCATGACGCTGAATTTTGTTGTGTTCAATGTAATCCCTCAGTGCATGTACAAGGATGTTTAGATGAACATCCTACCTGAACATGAAGTTTATTTTGTGTTAAATCCTACCTTTCTAAGATATGGTAGAAGTTCTTCAAATCTCTCTTTGTCTTGTAGCATTTCAGCAATTCGAACTGCAAATTGTGTATAGCTTTCTGTACCTTGAGAATATTTATTCATGTCTGGAAGTTCAGAAAGTTTATTAGCAAAAAGGTGACGTTGTGCATCGGTCATTTTTGAGAAAAGTTCAAGTGAAGTTGAAGTTTTAGAGGTAATCACTTTCTTTTGCTTAAATATGAATGAGAATCCTGAAATGTTACGGCCTTTTTTATGTTGCTCACATTTAACGTTAATGTCTGTGTGCTCATTAACTTGGGCAATAGCTAGATTTAACACTCGATCCTTGAAGTTTCCCATTCTAGTGTATTCATCATCGAGAACACCTATCTTTTGCCTGAACTCTGCTAGTTCAATAACAGGTGTTTGACCTGTACTACGCCAAGCAATCAATAATTCGTATAAACGTACAGCATAAGCACTACTAAGATTGCTAATTTGTTGTAGCTCATACTTTGTAAATTGTTCTTCTAAACGTGTAATAAGGGGCACGATAGCTGGTGCAAATATCAACTTTACTGTTGCTTCATCATCGATGTATCTAATTTCACTGACCCAACGACTTAGAACATTCTCAACATTCCCTCTTTTGTTGATTTCTTGATAGCTAAATTGTCGTGCGAATAAGTCTTTACACGCATCTTTAAGTGCTTGATAGGCTGTCTGTCGTGCAACATTAAACTGGTTTACATAACTATCTGCATGAACCTCTAAAGGATCATTTGCATTGATACCTTTGCCACTACCTCTTGCTTCGACAATAGCTAATAGGATTAAACGCTGTTCTACTAAATCCAAGTTATAACTAGCATTTATTAATGCATTATCTTTAACAACTAAATCCCGCATCTTATTTAACTACATTATTATTTATGAATATAAGTCTATATTAATAATTATGTAGACTTATGCAAGGTAAACGTAGTTAAATCTACAAAAAATATTATGCAGACTATTGGTAGG
>NZ_CP032274.1 GCF_001696615.3 Acinetobacter sp. WCHAc010034
AGTATTTTGACTAAAGACGATAATTTCTTTAATGAAATGGATATTTCTAATTTTAGTGAAGAGAGCATTGCAGTATTAAATTCAGGGCAAGAACTTGCTTCAATATACGATACTCTTACAGGTTATTTCTGTGCGAATTCAATCCATGAAGTAGATGAAAAGATAACGCAAATTCATAAAGTAGAACCTAACGATGTTTTAATGGTATGTACTGATGGCGTTTTTGATGCTATTACGCATGATGAATGGCCATTAATTCAGATTAATCAATCACTAAAAGAATGGCTTAAAAATTTCGTTGAAATGTTAAAACCTTTTGCTGGAGATAACATTAGTCTAGTTTTAGTCAAAGCTACTACAGATTAAAAAATCAATATTTATATAGATAATGAAATATTCATTTATAGAGCTACAGCTTATGCAAAATGCATTTGTAATGCCCAATTAAAGTCAGATCTATGACGTATCAATACGTAGACTTTATATGACGATTAGCTCTTTAATTCATTATTTTTCAATTAGTTTTAATTAAAATAATTGCAATAAATACGGTAACTGTGAACATGAAATTATTTTTAGATTGTGAATTTAATGGTTTTGGTGGAGAACTGATCTCCATGGCACTTGTTGATGAAAATGAAAGATACTTTTATGAGGTTTTACCATGTATAAATCCCACTTCATGGGTACTTGATAATGTTATCCCTATTCTAAATAAACAAACTATTGATTTAAAAGAATTTCAAAACACACTATTTAAGTTTCTAAATCACTATGAAACTATACATATAGTTGCTGACTGGCCAGAAGATTTTTCATTGTTTCTAACGTCACTCATACTTAAACAAGGCATTTGTATGATTACTCCAAAATTGACAATGGAACTTTGGGACAGCGATACTGGTTTGGCGACAGAGTCAAGAATCCCCCACAATGCTCTACAAGATGCTTTTGCTCTAAAACGAAAATACTTGATCTAAAATAATTTTAAGCTTTTTGAAAAAAAAACCTGAATATAAAAAAATAGTTTATTTATTTTATGTTAAATAGGCGATTTAAGGATCCCTATTTAACATAAATCTCTTATGCGAATCCATGAAACATCCATTGAATGCCCCATAAAATTATAAGGATTAAGACAACCAAAAAAACATTTCTAATTTTTTCATTATTTAAGCTCCTCTACAATTGACATAAAATCTTTTATGCGAAGTCAAAATGTTAGAACCCATTTAAAGTGTCTATATTCTCACCAATAAAAATGTCCACTTTTAGAATATGCGCTTTTGCGATTTTCTTATCGGACGGTTTAATATGTTGGTGTCTATATCGGATAAACTAATATTCTTTGCATTACGTCTACTGATAAAAATATGTATAACGTTCATCCAAGTGAAAAACTAATTCACGCTTTCCGCCAAAAACCTTATCAGGGATGTTGTCCTACTCAAGCAGAGTTTTTATTTATTGGCTTAGATGCCAATTACGCTCCCAATATTGAAGAACAAAAAATATTTTCTAAAATCATTGAATATCATGAGGATGCTATTTCATTTTGGCAGAAATACAATGTACATCATCCTTTTTTATTAGATGGATATAAAGGAGATGGGCGAAAATATCATAAAGAATTTTCAAAAATTAGACTTTCTTGCAAAGATGCTTCTCGTATTTCATTTATCGAGCTTCTTCATCTTCCCACAACTGGTAGAAATGATTTGAAAAGCTCTGATCTTGATAAAAATCATCTACAATACATTCATAAAGCCATTTTTTCAGAACACACTAAAGCTGTATTTATCTCTGACGCTGTTTTTAAATTAATGAAAAAAACATCTATATTTTCATGGATGAATGATGCTAAACAAATAGAAGGACATACTCTTAAAGTTTTTCATGAAAAAAAACCTTTAATCTATAAGCATTTACATTTTTCAACTTATGGAAAGTTTCAAGCTCAAAAAGAGGAAGAGATAAAAGCAATTCATAATATTATTCTAAAATCAAACATCAGTGATTTAACATAAAATCTCTTATATGAAATTTAGAACTTATCCCTTAAAAAGATCATTAAAAAGCTCTTTATCTTTCTGTCTATTTTCTTCTGTCTTACTTTCCGCACTTAAAAACTGCTCAAAATCAGCCCATTGATGTTTAAAAGATTCATCATTCTTAAATTTATTCAAAACCCAAGCGCCAAGCAAAATTTTCCGTCTAGTTTCATTTTTCCGTTCTTGGGCTTTTGCTTCGCTTAAAAGTTTTTGCTGTTTGAGTTTAAGCTCATTCTGTTTCTGTTTTGCCTGTTCTAAGATCTGCTCTTGTTCTTTTTTTAAATACTCAATTTGCTCTTGCAGGGATAATTTTTTCTGCTGTGCTTTGGTGAGTTTCTTTAAAACTGCATCTTTCTTTTCTTGAATATCTGACATAGTATTAAACCGTGATGATCAATAATCAAACATCATCATAGAGTCAAAAAACAAAGCGAGCAATATCAAACGTAGCGAAGCGAAGTTTTCCCGGAGTGAAATGAAGGGCGCACTTACCCACTTTTATCATTTCATTCAAAAGTGGACGTTGCGACAGGGGAAACCCCTGTACCCCATGACCTCGCTTTAGCATGGTCAGCAACTTTTTCAAAGTTGCAAAAATCAAAACCACGGTATGCAGAAATTTAGGTTTTTAAAGTGGCAATTTTTCATTTGAATGAAAGCAACATCTCACGAAGTGACGGACGTTCAGCCGTTGCTTGTGCTGCTTATCGTGCCTGTGAAAAATTAGAGGATCTGACTTTTGGAAAGACTCAGGACTACACTAAAAAAAAGGGACTTGAATACAAAAATATTTATGCACCAGAACATACCAATACAAAACTTTTAGACCGTCAAACACTTTGGAATACAGTAGAAAAAAAAGAATTCAATGCCAATGGCTCAATGAAAGCCAATGCACGACTCGCCAAAGAATATATCTGTGCTTTACCACATGAATTAACAGATGCAGAACGCATAAAAATCGTTGATGACTTTTGCCGAGACTTTGTGAACAAGCACAATGTTATTGTCGATGCCTGCATCCATGCACCACATGAACATAACGATGAAACCAATAATAAAAACTATCACGTACACATGATGTTCACGACCAGACTCATCAATGAAAAAGGCGAATTAGGAAAGAAACAAAGAATCTTCAACGACCATGGTCCCGAGATCCTGAAGGACAGCCGAGCAACTTTTGCCAATGTTGTAAACACAGTATTGGAAAATGCCGGACTAGACGAACGCATCGACCACCGGAGTTACAAGGATCAGGGCTTAGACTTTCTTGAACCCACTCATCATGAAGGGCATGAAGCTACAGCACTTCGCAGACAATATGACGAGGAACAAAAAAGACCGCTTGAAGAACGTAACACTGAAATTGTGCTGCCAAGAATTGCACTTGAAAATGATGCAATCAAAGCCAAAAATTTAGATGCTGCACGAGAATACCAACAGATCATCAAGGGCCTTGATCAAGAAATTATTGTTCCAAGTCGATTAGAAGATCAGATTACCCAGCTGGAAAACGAACTTCAGTTAACCGAAGCAGAAGAAAAAGAGCTTTTAGCAGAATTAGTAAATCTCAACCTAGAAGAAGAACGCCTGCAAGAACAACAGGTTCAACAGATCGACAACGCATATGATGACTTCATCCGGTGCCAAGATATTTATGCAGAATTTGCCAATCAGTTTTACACCATTCAAAGCAATGCTGCTGATAATCAAAAGCAGATTGAATCAAATCTCACCAAGACAAAACGATGGTTAGCAGAAAACAAAAGCGATTTTTACCTACATACCAATAATTTGTTTTATGACTCTTACCATCATACTTACAGAGATATAAAAAAACCTGATTTTTATGCGACTGAAAAATCAGTAGAACAGGCAAAAAATGAGAACTGGAGAGAATACGCAACCGAGGTCGAACAACTTGCTAAAGAATACGATATTGAGAATGTCGTCCAACGCTTAGGTCAATGCTCAGAGATACTGGAAAATAATGGGATTGAACGACCAACGATAAAACCCACGTTTTGGCAAAAGCTAAAACGAGAGTACGTTCACTCTTTCGATACCCTGCATGATTTTAATGATGATATGAAACCTATCCTTGTCGAAAAACGGGCAGATGATCTCAAAATTGAACAAGAAAGAATGCAGCAAGTACGCCAAGCGGAAGTGGATCGCCAACGAAAAATTGAAAATGATCGCAGAGAAAGTGAATTTAGAGAGCAATTACGTAAAGAACGAGAGCAAAAAGAACAACGCTATGAACAAGAAAGACACGAACGAGAACATTTGGCATTTTTAAAACGCCAAGAATTGGAAAAACAGCAGAAAAACGAGCCTAAAAAACCAGAAAATGAAAATAACAACGATTACCGACCTTGGTGAATGCTGTTTAAACGCAAAAAAATAGGGTTTTTAGCGATGTTTTGCTAAACCACAGTAGATTTATAGTTGAGTTAAGAAAAAACTCTTAAATCGCAAATGAGAGCATTTAGCGAGTGTCTACGAGCGAACTACAGGGATCTAAATTTTTTCACCTGTTTTTCCCTGATTACAGGCTCCCCTGTGTATCAAGAACTCAGAATCAGAGCATCCCGAATGGGTGCGAACTGATTACGGTGGTTTTATGTGGAGCGAAGCGAGTGAAAAAGTTCTATGAGCGAAGCGAACTCCTAGTTGCTTTTCTTTTTTAAAAGTCACGAAATTTTAAGCCAAAAATTGCCCCTACGAACTGAGCGAAAGCGAAGTTCAATAGAGTTTGAGCGTAGCGAAAACATAGGGCAATTTTTCCTTTCCTGGGCTTTTAATTATTTTTAAAGTTTTTAAATACTTTTAGACACGCTGAAAACCTTTGTTTGCAAGGCTTTCAAGGTGGATAAGACTACAATTTCTTTGTCATAAGACTACAATTTCTTTGTCATAAGACTACAATTTCTTTGTCATAAGACTACAATTTCTTTGCATTTGATTACATCGAATGCTAATGTAGTCTTAATAACACTTATAACCTATGCAGTCTTATGAAAAATGACTTAGTAGTAAAAGATAATGCCTTAATTAATGCCAGTTATAATCTCGAAGTAACCGAGCAACGGCTTATCCTTTTATCAATAATAAGAGCAAGAGAAACAGGCCAAGGGATCTCATCCGACAGTAAATTAGAAATCCATGCTTCTGATTATGCTTCTCGCTTTGATGTCACCAAAGAAGCTGCGTATAACGCTCTAAAAAATGCAGTTAATAATCTTTTTGAAAGAAAGTTCTCTTTTAAGGAAATTCATAAAGATACAAACAAAGAAATTGTAGTCAAATCCCGCTGGGTTAGCCGAATTGCATATGTTGATGACCTTGCTACATTAGAAGTTACCTTTGCACCAGATGTTGTTCCTCTTATTACAAGATTGGAAAAGCACTTTACGAGCTATCAACTTAAACAGGTTGCGCAACTAACTAGCAAATATGCTATTCGTCTATATGAGTTTCTAATTGCTTGGAGAGACGTAGGAAAAACACCTGTTATTTCTTTATCTGAGTTCAGAGAAAAATTAGGACTTGAGATGAATGAATATCAAAAAATGGTTAATTTTAAAAGTCGTGTTTTAGAACCAGCCATAAAGCAAATCAATGAGCTGACTGATATACATGTAAAATACGAACAGTACAAAACAGGAAGATCTATCTCAGGCTTATCATTCACTTTTAAGCATAAAAAAATTGATTCGATACCTTCAGAAAGAGATCCAAACACGGTAGATCTCTTTACCCAAATGACCGATGCACAACGCCACATGTTTGCCAATAAACTTTCAGAGCTACCGGAAATGGGTCGGTATTCCCAGGGAACTGAAAGCTATCCACAATTTGCTATTCGTATTGCTGAGATGCTTCACGATCCTGAAAAAATCAAAGAACTATATCCATACCTAAAAAAAGTGGGATATATGCCATTAAATAAAAGGATTTAGTAAATGGCTAAATTATCACTAAGTGAAGTATCTAACCGCTTTAACGTCAGTCGTTCTACGCTATATAGGGCCATAAAAGAAGGGCGTATATCTCGAAGCGCTGATGGTCTTTTTGATATTGCAGAAGTCATCCGATGCTTTGGAGAGCCGATCAAAAAGCATGAACAAAAACAAGAAGTGGATCAGTCTAAAGATGATGCTGATTTACGTCAGCTTGTTGATTTTATGAAAAAGGAAATTGAGTCATACAAAGATCGTGAGAAACGCTATTTAGATCAAATAGACCGCTTTCAATTGCTATTAGGGCATAAAGAGTCTGAAGAAAAAATGTCTCATGATACACCAGTGACACATTCCAATGATGCACCATGCGACAACAATAGTGGAATAAGTGAAACTATTGATAATAATAGAGATAGTGAAATTAAAACATCCCATGAGACATTGGTGACACGCCCTAATGAAACACCAAAACACGTACCAAATACGCATTATGAGACAAAGAAAAAACGTGGATTATTTGGCCGTGTGCTAAATGCTGTTTTTGATCATGACTGAGCAATCTAGGGAGAGAAATCATGCCGAAACTGAAAGACATTGCCCTGGGCATTATTGTGGCTCCGCTGCTGATCCCGATTATGCTAATTGCATCGTACCAGGATAAAAAGGCACTGAAGAAAGAGTTGGATGAACGCCAAAAAGAAAAAGCTCAGGCTTCCTGATTATTCACCTAGGCTTATTAAAGCCGTGGAACATTGCTCAATAAGTAGGCGTGGAACGTGAAAAATCATAAAAAAAGCCCGAACAGGGATGCTCGGGCTATAAACTAGAAACTACAGTGTTGAATTATAAGGATAATTATACAGCATTTCGTATAACGTGTATTATGTTAATTTTAGAGAAAGTTAATTATTTTTCAATATTTCAAAAACATTATATGCAGCCTTAATACGATCTACATTTGGTATCTTTTTATTCATTAACATAACCAATCCAAAGTCTTCTTCTGGAATAAATAAAATATATGCCCCGAAGCCATTAGTAGATCCAGTTTTATGAAAAACTTTAGATTTTGGTTGCGACAACTCTTTTACAACAGGATTTAATCCCAATAAGATTTGTTTTGAATTACTAGCCTGTAGAATTTCGGAAGTGGTGGGATAAGAAAACATTTCCCATCCGAGTGCTTGTGTCATACCACTATCAGCAACTTTAAAATATCCTTTGTGTGTATCTAGTATAGCTTTTTTCATAGCAGGGCTATTTGTATCTACATTAAGGTTCGACTTTACAAACTTAAGCATATCAGGGAGTGTTGATTTAACTCCATATGCCTCATCCGACAATGGGCCAGGATTAACTCGAATTGGCTTGTTATTTTCATCATAACCAAAGGCATAGTTCATTTTTTGTTCTTCTGGAACATTGACGTATGTATGTTTCAAATTAAGTTGAGGAAAAATAATTTCCTCTAACAATGAAGAAAAAGAGACATTCATCGATTTTGCAGTTAAGTACCCGAATAGACCTATACTTGGGTTTGAGTATTCACGATAAGCCCCAGGAGGATTGTTAGCTTTCCAATTTTTGAAATACTCTAATATTTGCTTATCAGTTTTGACATCATCGGGAAATTGTAATGGTAAATTACCACTTGTATAAGTTAATAATTCTAATAAATTTACCTTATTAATTTCTGAATTTTTTAGAGCAGGGATGTATTTACTAGGCTGATCGTTGAACGATATTTTGCCTTGGTTCTTAGCATATGTACCTGAAATAGCAGTAAAAGTTTTACTTAAAGAACCTAACTCAAAAAGTGTCTGACCATTTACGCTTTCATTTGTATCTTTAAATCGAACACCATAATATTTTTCATAACTTTTACCTTTATAAATTACGCCTATAGCCATACCAGCCACACCGTACTCATCCATAAGTGGCTTAAAGGATTGTGTAACAACTTTTTCAATATTTTTCTCATCTTGACTGACTTCACTTGCATGTAAATTCATACCAAAACCCATAACCATTGTAATAAAGCTTGCTTGAAAAAAATATTTTTGATTAAAAATCATTAAGCTAAATTTCTTGGAAAAAGATGGTAAATATAATCTCATATACTAAATATCAAATATGTATTAATTTTTTTTAAATAATTTCTTATATAAAAATCATCTAATCCAACGGTTATTTAACATAATGGCTGTTATACGAAACGAAAAATAAATAGTGTTATATTTCAAAAAGTTATGCTATAAGAAATTGGGGACGCAAACCCAAAAAGCCGGCTTGGAAACAAGTCGGCTTTTTTATGAGCAGGTTTGATACTTCTTGCCAATAAAATTGATTAATATTTAATCAAAATGAAACTTTAGTGTGCATTATCAACTCATACACTGCTCAAATTATCCCCAATTTCTGCGGATAACCCTTGGGGTAAAATTTAAACAGTTTTGTACGCTTAGGCGCACAACAATTCCCGCCCTTTGCGGCTATACGACCTCACGCTGATTTCTTATCATGGGGACATAGAGAGCAGGATGCTCCAGATAAGAATAACAAGATCAGATACAAGGAATGTGAGGTACGACAGGAGTTATACCAAAGCACCCAATACGAAAAACCCCGACAGGATGTTGGGGTTTTTTATTGTCTATATCTTTTAGATCAGGCTTGGATGTGCATCTAGAATACGAATTAAAGTCACTGCTGGGCCAGTGGGGTAACGTCGCCCTTGTTCCCAGTTCTGTAGTGTTCTTGCGCTAATATGCAGACGTGAAGCAAATTCAACTTGGCTTAAACCCGTTTTTTCACGCACTTCTTTAATATCGGGTAATTCAAGCTTAGTAACTCGGCTTGCTTGGATCTCTTTACGTTTGATTGCGCCTGCTTCTTTAATCGAAGAAACCAGATCATCAAATAAATGGTTATCCATGAAGTTGCTCCTTCACTAATTGACGAAGAATGGCTGTTTCCTTATCGGTCAGAGTATCTTTTACTGATTTTGGATAAGCCAATAAGAAAAAGATTTGGTGATCTTCATTAACCCAATAATAAATCACCCGGATACCGCCACTTTTTCCTTTGTTGCCTTGAGCACAACGTACTTTACGAATGCCACCACCATTTTTAACCACATCGCCCTTATCAGGCTGTACCAAAAGATCTTGCTGTAACTGACGGTATTCTTCATCAGACACAAGCTCTTTAATTTGTTTGGTAAAAATACTGGTTTCAATAAATAACATGAATTAAATACGTCAATGGCGTATAAGAATTTTAGCAGTTTTAAGATAAAAAAACGAGAACCTTAAGCTCTCGTTTTGGATAACGATCATTATCTTAAATATGAATGATAAAAAACTATTGACTCAATATTTATTCACCCATATATTGTACTCAACGAGTCGCTTAACTAATTGAACTAAAAACAAGGGTGGATATTATGATTGAACAACCTCGCTTGGTTATGAATAACGAAGAAGTTATTGAAAATATTAAAAAATTTAATTCAGAAGTAGCTCTTTATGCAATGGGAGATCAAGATAACTCTATTACATTGCTAGTAGAAAATATTTCTCATTACAGAGCTTGGTATGCATATTGGGATAAAGAGGAAAATAAATACTTATTTGCACCATCAAAATATATTGGTTATCAAAATATGGATGCAAAACAGTATGCTGAATTAAACCGTTCTTACCTAGATGGGCGAAAGACTGAGATTGTCCTTGCTAATTGGTATCAAACTTTAGACGAGAGTAGTGATAGCTATGAAGATTTAAGAACAAAACTTTCTGATTATTGTTGGAACCATAATAAAAATCTTAATGCACTTTTTAGAATCAATATTCTTAAGCAAGAAAATGAGAAAGATATTTTAGAAAAAGATCTTGTAGATCTCATCTACAAAGTTTACTTAGGACTATCTAGCGAGAATAAAGAGCTCGTAAAAAGAAAAATTATGAATTCACTTTAATTTCATAATTATAGATATTTAATGATTTTACCAAAGTTTTGAATAAATTAAAAAAGAGGCCCGTTATGAATAATTTTAGTTCTCAATTTCAAGGTGTTATTAATACTCACTTTGGACAAAAAATATTAGATTTTTTAAATGAAGAAAAAACTATCGTAATGCTTGAAACAGCAACTTACCTTGATAGACCGGCACTTGAGGCTTTAGTTCCAACCTTAGAAGCACGTTTTGGTGATGAACTAAAGGGGATTAAGGATAATTCTAACAATCCAGAGAATATAGATTTTGACCGTTTAAAACAGACAATAGGTCATATGGTTAGAGTAATTATGGAAAAACATGGTTACGTGATAGATCAAAACGGTATAGAAATTCCTAATATTCGTCAGACTCTGTTTTTAACAGCTACTAGATATAAAAAATCTTAATTTTCATATAGAAACTTGTTGAAATAATACAAGTTTCTTTTTATATATCCAGAGAGCTAATATGAAAAGAATCATTTATGAAATGCAAGGTTTAACTTGGCAGGCGAGAAAAAAAAACCAACAAGATGCCATTTTGATTAAAAATAAAGTCATATATGAAAAAGGCCGGTATAGCTCTTTAGATATATCGACTGATAAGAATGCGTGGTGTGTTGCTGTTGCTGATGGTATAAGCAGTCAACCAAATTCAGACAAAGCTGCCATAGCCGTATTGGAAATTATCAATGAATATTATAAAAATAATACGGCTGATATTAGGTTATCTTACATACAAGAAGTACTTTGTTCTAAATTAAAAGCTAAATCAGTGATTGATTCTGCTACAACAATGGCTTTAATTCGACATTCAGCTGAAGATGAATATAACCAAATAAGAATACAGTCTCTTGGAGATAGTAGAGTTTACTATTTCTCCCATCAACTTCAGAGTTGG
>NZ_CP032275.1 GCF_001696615.3 Acinetobacter sp. WCHAc010034
GAGCTGAATAGCGCGTATTTGTAGGGTTTTGGCATCTATACCAATATGTAGTTTACGCCATTGGCGACGATATTCAGCTCCATGTTTCTTGCGTTTCCATTCGCCCTCACCTAGAAACTTCATGCCTGTAGAGTCTACGAGTAGATGCAGTCCATTGCAACTCTTTTCATAGCTAATTTGAATATCAATATGCTTTTGTCTTCTGCGAATGGTTGAATAATCCAGAGCTGTCCAATCTAATCCGCAAAGTTTAATCAAGCTTTGGACAAAGCCAGTCACCATGCATACAGAAAGACGAAATAAGGATTTAATCATTAAGCAGCATTGGATAGCTGCGTCGGAGTAGGTTTGATTTCGCCCTTGTTTGCCTTTTGATGGAGCATACCATTGCGTAGCAGGATCAAACCAAATGGCAATATTTCCGCGACTCATGAGTGCTCGGTTATATGCGGGCCAATTGGTTGTGCGGTAGATTTTGTGTGTAGGCTTCTTCATTTGAAAATTATATCGCTGAAAAAGCCTTTACAGATAGGTTTGTGCAACAAAGCCCCATCGAGGTGAAACCGGCTGTGAGCGCGGGTTCAAGCATATAGCCCGACAGGCGCGTATCCTTGCCGATCACGACACGATGGCGGTGGTCACCGCGACGAAAGACACGGCCAGCCGCCATGCCGACGCGCAAGGCGGTTTCCGCCGTCATCGCGCCTTCGTTGGCTTTGCCACGAATACCGTCTGTGCCGAAATATTTGCGCACCATAAGGTCGATTATCCTGTCGTCGGGTCGCCCTCAAAGGGGACATGCCTGCTGAACCGCGAATATAGAGAAATATCCCGAATGTGCAGTTAACGAATTCTTGCGGTTTCTTTCAGCGCCGCCAATACCGCCAGCCCGTCGCGCAAGGGGCGCGGCTCGTGTGTGCGGATGAAGTCAGCTCCACCTGCGGCGGCGGCAAGCTCTGCAGCGAGTGTCGCGGCCCCGACATCCCCCGGACCACGGCCTGTGAGCGCGCGCAGAAAGGATTTGCGCGAAACAGACAGAAGCACCGGCAAATCGAAGCGCAGCCGCAATTCATCGAACCGCGCCAGCACCGAGAGCGAGGTTTCGGGAGCAGCCCCCAGAAAAAACCCCATGCCGGGATCAAGGACAAGGCGGTTGCGTTTGATACCGGCACCCGTCAGCGCCGCGATGCGCGCGTCAAAGAACGCCGCAATGTGATCCATGATGTCGCCAGCGGGTGCCTCGCGCCGATCTGCCTGCCCGTCTTGCACCGAATGCATAACGACGAGTTTGGCAGATGATTTCGCCAATTGCGGATAGAACGCAGCGTCTGGAAAACCGCGAATATCATTGAGATAGGCCACACCACGCGACAAGGCATAGGCTTGCGTCGCGGGTTGATAACTGTCGAGCGAGACGGGAATGCCATCTGCCTTGAGCGCGTCCAGCACCGGCGCGATACGCGCGATTTCTGTGTCGGACGAAACAGGCGCGGCGTCGGGATTGCTGGATGCCGGACCGAGGTCGATCACATCTGCCCCCTCGGCCATCAGCTTACGCGCCTGCGCAATGGCTGCGTCTGGCGCCAGATACCGGCCTCCATCGGAGAAACTGTCCGAGGTTATGTTGACGATGCCGAAAATGATGAGCGATTTATTCATGGGGGCTTCTATAATAATAATAATCGAGCATGAGTCTCATACGGATGCTCGGGTCGAAAGGGAATCCCCAGGCGAGTAACCTGTTTGCGGTGATCTGAACCGTACCGGGTTTGTCGGAGACTTTTTTATTTAAGTTAGGCCACCTGACCTAACGGATTAATTTTATCATAGTACATTGCTTCAAAATCAAAAGGTGGCACATAGCTTCGATCAAAAAACGATTGACGCATGTAGACAAAGTAGTGAGGAACGTTTAGAACGGCTGATTTCAGGTGAATCTACCTTTGAAGAAGAAGACGCGGTACTAATGATGCAATGGCGCGCCTTAAATAATCGACCTAAAAACCAGGACTAAAATCATTATCCTGATCGTGATTCCTTACTTTTTCAGAAGTTACAGCTTTTTCCCTCATTTTCAAAGGCACACGTTCAATGACTTGTCGCTGTATAAATGCTAATTCTTCATCAATAGGGGCGATCTGAATAACTGAACCCTCTAAGTTTTGGCCGAGATCCCTTAAATATCCCAACTTCTCAAGTCGATCGAACGATTCAGTATTCAAAAGATCAATATAACGCTGTAAATCATGCTGAATCAATGTTATAGGTTCAGTCGTTTGAGGATCTTTCAATAAAGTTTGCAGCATATTCTGCTGTAAAAACAATAATTTTTCTCGCGCATACCACTGTTGTCGAGTACGTGGCGTTTCAGCTTGCTTGCTTAGTTCTTCAATCTCTTTTCGATTTTTTAATTCAGCCTCATAAAACGAACGATACTGCTCATAACGATTTTCAGCGCGAATACGTTGAATTTCTTCAATCATATGCTGTTGTTTGGCCCACAACTCAGGTTCATTCTCACACGCAAAACGTACCGCCTTATTCATCACGGGGACATCCTGCAGCTGGGTTCCATACTTCTTGTTGTAATCTCGGTGTGATAAACAACTCACCCTACTCGGCACTTCTATCTGAATACCTCGAATCTCAACCTGTTTCATTGGCGCATACCGCATAAGACTGTCATTAATCAGTTCTTCAGTTTTCTGTCGGTACAACTGCAGCTGTGCTTTGCCCATCCCCAATACATCAGCCGTGAGCTTCTGCGCACCACCTTTCTGCGGATCCTTGGGGTTATAACGCTTAAAAAACTGTTCGGCTGAACGATCAATCCCATCCATATGCCGTTCACTGTACATCAGATGCAAATGCGGTTGCTCAATCCCGGCAATTAAACCCGCATGATTATGGATGGCGCAGCTAAATGGAAAACGATAGCGGTCGGCAAACTCGGTAATAAACGCTTCAGCCAACTCAATCCGTTGCGCTTGGTTTAATTCTTTGGGTAAAGCCACGACCAGACTGGAACAGGTTCGGCCATTACTCCGTTCATATACATCTGCAGCCTGCCAAAATTCAGCCGGTTTTCCCTCGGCAAAACTGGGTAAATTCCCGGATTTCACAAACTCAATGTGCTCAGAAACCGATTCCTTATAACTTTTAAAGTGTGACGTTCGGGTGATGTAATGAAAGCGATTCTTGGCTGTGGCGCCATCTTTGATTTTTCCTGATCGTGTCTTTATCGCTTTTTTTGCGGTGTGTTCAAGGTTGCAATAGAACATATATCACCTTCATTTTTAGCCGGGGCCTCGCAGAGCCTGCGGAGCACGAGGAGGAGTGTTTCTAATTCGATATAATTGCGTAGTAATTATATCGAATTAGAAACACGGAAACGAGCTTAAGAATTAAAAAAAATGTTCCCACATTTTTTTTAATTCTTCCCGTGCCGGCCTATGCTAAACTGAAAACACAAAAACCTCACCCATTTTATGCTGGAGAATGCGATGGCGGCCCGTGGAAGACCTGCGAAAATACTCACTTCAAATGACCTCATGACATTACAGCAGTTCCTTAAAAATCTCCCTTTCCTCAAGAAAAACCAGCAGCAGGCTTTGACCTTGCTTCAACAAGCAAATGGCATCTTCAATGACAAACAGCTCAATCTACTGAAAGCTGCAGACCGTGATAAAAACCAGTTTTTAAAAAGACAGGCCCTCATTGAACAGATCAAGCTAAAGGATAAAAACCAGCAGCCCCTTCTGGCCAACGAAACAGAAATTCTGGCATTACTGACACAGGAAATGGATCAGGATAATTTCTTCCGCCTGGATCGTGCCCTGGAGTCTTACCAGAAAATTGAAAAAGCAGCCTTGGAAAACCGGATCCGGCTGGAGAATGAACACAAGCGCGAAATTTTGCAAAAAAGTCATAAAGAACTGACAGACGCCCAAAAGAAACGTAATGCAGAAAATCAGCTCAAATATGCTTTAGGTGGAGCAGTACTAGCCGCCTGGAACAAACTTAATTTATCAACCGAAAATATAGATCCAGAAAAAGTTAAAAATACCATCGTCAATAACCAAAATTTTTTCAGAATGGTCAGTAACACCACGCTTTATCAATATATTCATCCAAGAACTGAAAACTACTTTCGAAGCAGAGAATTGTTTATCAAAGTTATTGAAGGATTATGTGAATATGATGACCACGGTACAGAACTTTATATCTTTGAAGCAGATAGTCACTTAAAACCGCAATAAAATGCGATTACAGCCACTTTTAAACCAATTTTTGAGTTAGCTACGTCTAAATCAATAAAGTGGCTGTAATCGCAAAACAAGAGCATTTAGCTTATTTTGCAAAAATACAAATCAAGATCCATTTCAAAACTCACAATATACCTAGAAGGTATATACCGAGCGAGTGTCTACGAGCGGCATAACTAAAATTCGCGCTTCGACTCTTTGAAAAACTGTTTTTTAGTATGTGAAATCTAAAAGAGCGTAAATCAAATGCCAAAATTTGATTCTAGAACGAGCGAAAGCGAGTAAAAAAAGCACTATAAGCGAAGCGAATTCCGAATTGTTTGTGCTTTTTTTAAAGTCATAACGAGATTTACTAAAAATTGCCCCAAGAATCGAGCGATAGCGAGATTCAATAGAGTTTGAGCGTAGCGAAAACATAGGGCAATTTTTCATTCTTTCCTTTTTAATATATTTTAAATCTTTTAAATCTTTTAGGCTATCTGAAAGGCTTTAACAGAAAGGCTTTCAGCTCCTAACTATGAGGGATTGACTACTAACTATGAGGGATTGACTACTAACTATGAGGGATTGACTACTTAACTATGAGGGATTGACTACCAAATATGAGAGAATTATATTACTCATAGTTAGTTTATCGAATTAAAAATGATGAGTACATCTAAAAAAGAATTAGTAGTTAAATCAAATCAAGTAATTGAGGCTTCATATCAACTCAGCTCAACAGAACAACGGATTGTCTTAGCAGCTATTAGTAAGATTAGTCGGGCTGAAGATATTACAGATGATGAAATTTATCGCGTAACTATTGATGATTTAAAAAAACTTGGGGTTCATGAAAAAACAGCTTATAGAGATCTAAAAGATGGTGTAAACCGCTTATATGACAGATCAATTAATTTAGCTATTGATGATGAGTCAATCAAAATGAGATGGATTCAATCCATACGCTTTTTAGAAAGTAAAAGCGTTGTAGGAATTCGGTTTTCTAAAGAAATTTTGCCGTTCATTTCTAATCTAAGCCGTGAATTCACTAAGTATTCGCTATCTGATATTGCTGGTATGAGTAGCGCATATGCTATTCGTATTTATGAGCTACTAAGCCAATATCGTTCCATAGGAAAACGAGAGATTTCCATCGAATCTCTAAGAAGTATGTTGGAGTTAGGGAAAAGATATCCATTGTCTGCTGATTTAAAGAGATGGGTTATTGATACTGCTGTAGTTCAAATCAATGAACATAGCCCTTTAAATGTATCTTACGAGCAAATAAAGACAGGTCGAAAAGTCACACACATTCACTTCACGTTTAAAGAAAAATCAAAAAGTATTGAGCATAAATCCGAACAGAATAATTTTTATAAATTGACAGATTCACAAATTAATATGTTCGGTAATCAGCTTTCACGCTTACATGAAGTATCTCACCTAGCACAACAAGGTGAAAGTTATGACGACTTAGCTATTAAAATTAAAGATATGCTGCGAGATCCAATAAAACAAAAACAACTTATTCCTCATCTTAAAAATTTAGGCTTTAAGGCATAAAGGTCGATTGTGTATGTAGCAGTTGACTGTTTGTTAATGTATTTTAGTTCACATAATGGACAACCAAAATTACAAGATGAAATCACTATCTGTTATTGAGCTTTCAAATCTCTATGGAATAACTCGTCAAGCCATTTATAAGCAAGTTAATAAAGGTAATTTAAGTAAAAATAGTGACGGTAAAATTGATCTTTCCGAAGCTATTCGAGTCTTTGGTGAACCTTCTAGAAATGTAAA
This sequence comes from Acinetobacter sp. WCHAc010034, assembly GCF_001696615.3. NCBI lineage: Bacteria > Pseudomonadati > Pseudomonadota > Gammaproteobacteria > Moraxellales > Moraxellaceae > Acinetobacter > Acinetobacter sp. WCHAc010034. The sequence goes on from NZ_CP032275.1 coordinate 6,048, forward strand.
CAGTTCACAGACAACCGAAACACGAAAGTTGTCAGAAGTTCACCTATTAGAACAGCAGGTTTACATGCTTCAAAAACAGCTTGAACAGGCTCATGAGCGTGAGCAGTTCCAACGTGAGGAACTAAAAGCTAAGAATGATCAGTTACACGTTAAAGATGAGCAAATTGAAGCAATACAACGCCTACTAGAAGCTCCAAAAGCTTATACAACTAGTTCTATCGACCCAAAATTAGATATAGCAACAGATACTAGGTCAAAAAGTGAGTCGAACTATGATGTATTGACTACTCAACCAAGAGAAACTCCTGTAGAAGTAGAGATCCAAACTCAGCCGAAAGATGACGGATTGACTACTCCGGAGCAGGTGGAAAATAAGCGGATTCCAGTACCGGAGCACATTGACCAGGAACCGGAGAAAAGGGGCTTTTGGAGCCGTTTTTTTAGACCCTATGATTAACTACGATTGTTTAACTGATATGAACAAAGTCGTGAAACATTGATCAAATAATAAGCGTGGAACGTGAAAAATCATAAAAAAAGCCCATCTAGGTATAGAAGGGCTAAAAATGGAAACCTACTGCACTGATTTCTAAAGAGAATTATAACACATTTCGTATAAGGTGTATTATGTTAATTTTAGAGAATCTTAAAAAATACTTTTATGAAAAATAAAATTGAAGATTTAAAATCAACAATTCAAGAACTAATAGAATTGTTTGAAGAACAGAATTTAGAACATTGGGCAGAAATGTATAAAAGAATACTGTTCTATATTGATGATGATCTAGAATACGCAAAATATAAAATACAAAGTACCATTGGAGGAATGGGATCAATGGATGATATCGTTTTATATCGCAATGGTGATCCACTTATCAAAGAAAACAATCGTTTGGATTACTTAAGAAGTAAATTATATGTTTTTTGCGAAAGCTAAATTATTCTTAATATCGCTAATTTAACATAATGGCGATTATACGAATCTAAAAATGGGAGTCTTTAGCTCCCATTTTTATTGTTAAACATTGAATCCTATATGTTTTCCTGTTGGAAGCTCTACATCAATACGGAGCTTCCCGCCCATTGCCTCAACATACTTTTTCATGGTTGAAATCTTAAGATCATTGCCACGATTTTCTATTGCTGAAAGCGATGGCTGTTTTATTCCCAAAGTTTCAGCAAGTTCCTTTTGAGAGATTTCAAGTTCTTCACGAATAAGATGAAGCTGATTTTCTAGCAGTAATTCATCTGCCATTTTTTGAATACGGGCTTGGCTCTCTGGAGAGCGGCTAGCTAACAATTCTTGCAGAGTCTTAGCCATTAGATTTATCTCCTAGGGTGGTGAGATGAAGTTGGTATTGTTCATCTGCAATATCCAGCATGTCTTTATAAAAACGCTTTTTACTGCCTTTATCAGCAATACATAGAACAATAGCCTGTCGTAAAGGATCAAATGCGAAGAAAGCTCTCAGTGGTTTACCTCGATGTTGAACACGAAGCTCTTTCATGTTGGTAAATTTAGAGTCATAGACAGTATCTACTAAAGGGCGGCCTAAACTTGGTCCTTGCTGCTGTAGAACAACTAGGGCAGCCAGAACCTTCTCTTGTGTTGATTCGTCTTGCTGTTCAAGCCATTCATTAAATAGATCTGTCGTAATGACTATCCACATACCACAACCAAAATATAGATTATAGTCTATATTTTAGGAGCATTATGCTTGTTTTGCAAATGAGAAATGATAGGCAATAAAAAACCCCAGCATCCTGCCGGGGTTTTTCATATTGGGGTCGTTTGCGGGAAGGGGCGGAATCCTACGCTAAGGCTTTGGCCAGCGATATTCTCCGGTGAGATTGATGTGTTCCCAGGGGATAGGAGAAGTCGCTTGATATCTAGTATGACGTCTGTCGCACCTGCTTGATCGCGGCCGCGATAGCTAGATCGCGTTGCTCCTCTTCTCCATCCGCGTTCCAAGCTGCGGAAAGGCACCCATAAGCGTACGCCTGGTCGAGCAGGCGACGCGGATCGACGTCCAGCGCACGAGAGAATGCGTCCGCCATCTGTGCAATGCGTCTAGGATCGAGACAAAGGTCGTCTCTGTCAGCCGGATCGTAGAACATATTGGCGGCGCCAAAGCCCACTTCACCGACCAGACCGACGGGATCTATCACCAGCCAGCCGCGACTGGAGAACATGATGTTTTCATGATGCAGATCGCCATGTAGCCCACGCAGTTCCGAGGCATTGCTCATCATTTGATCGGCTATAATCGCCGCGTGGACGTAGTCAGTTTGACAACCTGCGTTTTGATCATCGCGCGCCCGCTGAAACAAAGCTGCAAAGCGATCCCGGATCGGGAGAAGGGCAGAAGGCAGGGGTTCCTCAGATGCGGCATACAGCTTCGCCATTAGTTCCGCTGCAATTTCGGTCGCCTGGTAGTCGCCGTGCTCGGCAACGATGTGAGAGAGCATTCGCTCCCCGGCATATTCGAGCAACATCAGATTGTTCTCACGACCGAGCAACCGGACTGCTCCCCTCCCATTGCGCCATACCAGATAGTCGGCCCCGCGCAGTTCATCAGCAATGTCTTCTATAGGTTTCAATCCCTTGACGATTGCAGGAGTCCCGTCTGGCAATGAAACTTTCCAAACGAGGCTGGAAAAGGTGTCCGCAATGAGAACAGGTTGCGAAACGTGCCAATGAGCAGGAAAAACAGGCGGCATGAACATCAACCCCAAGTCAGAGGGTCCAATCGCAGATAGAAGGCAAGGCGTTCGCGGTCGGGGGCTTCGATCCCCAATACATTGAATAGGACAGCGAAGGCGCGCTCTGCTTCATCTGGCGCTGCCCAGTTCTCTTCGGCGTTAGCAATCATGAGTGCCAAATCGGCATAGCGATCTGCTGTTCCGAGCCGCCCAAGGTCGATCAGACCCGTGCATTGAAGAGTTTTAGGGTCCACCATGAAGTTCGGCATGCAGGGATCACCATGGCAAACAACCATATCGGTGCGCTCTTGGTCGAGCCGCACCGGTAGCTCTCGTTCGACACGAGCCAAAAGATCGAGCTGCGGCGTACTCTTGTCCTCGTCCGGTAAGAAGTCGGGATTGACGGCATTGCGGGACACCACATCAACGGCGCGTCCGAACATTCGCGACAGCCTGCGCTCAAACGGACATTGATCAACCGATAGGCTGTGAACAGCGCCAAGTTGCTGCCCCATTGACGGCCACGCTTTGAGCAAATCCGCTCCAGACAGATCAGCCGCCGGTACTCCCGGAATTGCCGTTATCACCAAGCATGCACCCTCCTGTTCCTCCTGCCAGTTGATGACCTCGGGGCAAGCCACACCTCGACCTTTGAGCCAAATGAGGCGGTCACGCTCTCCAGCGAGCTCACCGCGGCGGGAAGCAGGTGCGATTTTCGCGAAGGCATGCCCGTCACCACGTCGAAAAACAAAATCACCAGATTCTCCGCCTCTGACAGGCAACCAGTCAGAATGCGATTCACCAAAAAAAATATTAGTTCGATTCAATGGAGGTTCCTTCAGTTTTCTGAGGCTTTGTTGCACAAAGATTTGAAATGCAAAGCGCCCCTAATTGATCCAAATTTAAGGCGTAACTTGGGTAAGTGGGCGACCTAATTCCGTAAATCTGTTAAGGACTGCTACACGTGCATGGATCTCATTCACCTGACTAGGAAAGCTTCTTGCCATTAATTTATCGCCTAATAATTTGATGCAATGCATCTTGGTTTCCACCAAACTGCGGCGATGATAGCCTGACCATTTTTTCCATAATGTCCTGCCTAAATGTTTAACTGTTCGAAGTAATTCATTTCGCTCTAGCGAGCTACTCTTTGTATCTTTCCATGGTTTCGCATTTTTTCTAGGTGGAATCACCGCATGCGCTTGCCGATCTGCAATGACCTGACGGCATTGCTTGGTGTCATAAGCTCCATCGGTATAAACAGAGTCAATCTGCTCATCTTGTGGAATCTGATTAAGTAAATCACCAAGCACCTGTGAATCACTGACATTATTGGTTGT
>NZ_CP032276.1 GCF_001696615.3 Acinetobacter sp. WCHAc010034
ATCTATTGATACGTAGTTTATTCCTTGTTTGAAACGATTTGATTTATTAATCATATATCCTAATTTAGGAGAGATTGCATAAAAAAAGTCTGCTTGATCTTCAGTTGGAATGGCTAAATCATTTTCATTTATAGATTTGTGTACGTTAATAATTGGAGAGTCAGATGTTATAAAATCTTCATCTGTTTCATTGATTAAGAGGCAGTGGGTATCAATTTTATGCGTTTCAAAAAAAGATTTTCCAAAATTCATACCAATCATATAACTGATAAACCACCAAGCCTCATTATATGATTTTTTAAGTTTAATATTATTTGTAGATGCCAAAATCTTTTCTTTAAAAGATTTTGTTCTTGTAATTTGATGGCCTAAAAAGCTCATAAATTTACACATATTTTGAATGTCATCTAAGATGGATAAATCCCCTTCCTGCAAGGATTTCAGAATTTGATATACACTATCTTCATGTGCTTTATGAAGGTTCTCTATGGTATTACTCTTAAAGGCTTCAATATGATCGAATACTTTTTTATCTTTTTTTCCAGAGTCTATATATAAAGATTCAATAGATTGTATGGTTCTAAAAGAACTTAAATAGGAAATATGATGTTCTTGCAGCTCTTTAGGTGATTTCGATGATAAAGATAATATCAAAGTTAAATTATCAGCACTAAGATATTGGAATTTATAAAAATTTCTTTCTTTTGCAATCATTTTAACACTGTTAGAACTAACTTTATTATTTTTCGTTGTGTGCCATACGCAATTTTGATTTGAAGACCAATTTTTTAAATAATCAGCCCAAACATAGTGATTTTCTCTTTTCAATTCTAGTTCTTTAGTTGTGAATTCTACTTTATCTTTTTCCATTATTAAATTTTCCTAAAATTAACATAATACACCTTATACGAAATGCCTATATCTTTTCTTTAATTTTCAATGATATAGTGAAGCCTTAAAAGCCCCTTTTCTCCAATCGGGGCTTTTTTTATGATTTATCACGTTCCACGCTTACTATTTGATCATTGTTCCACGGTTTTGATTAGATATTTTAATCATTCCAGTAAGAACCGAGCGAGTGTCTACGAGCGATTGAGCATCATAAAAATTTCGTCCCTGCCTTTTCCCTGATTACAAGCTCCCCTTAACTTAATAACGAAAGATACAGAGCATCCCGAAGGGTGCGAACTTTGGAGCTTTTGCTTTTGAAACGACACGAGCGAAGCGAGTGCCATAGCCTTTGATTTTTTCTTGATTTTCCTTTTTATCTTTTTAAATCTTTTTAAAAGCTTTTTAGACCATCCAGAACCATTGCTATCAGAAGGTTTCATAGGATATAGGTGGAGAACATGACGCACAGAGGTGGAGAACATGACGCACAGAGGTGGAGAACATGACGCACAGAGGTGGAGAACATGACGCACAGATGGGAGAAATATTGACTTCACTCCCTTTTATAGGTAAAAGTATTGTTATCACGATCATTTAATTGAAAAAAATGTCAAAAAAACTAATAGCGATGGATAACGAGTTAATTCGATCTTCTTATGTGCTAGATGTCAGTGAATTGAAGTTAATTTATACAGCACTATCAAAATTAGATAGCTCAAAACAAATTGAACCTCGAACGGCTATTTACATTACTAAAAATGACTATGTACAACTAGGTACAAATCCAAAGAATATAGTAAGAGAAGTGCGCTATGCGTGTGAAAAACTAATGAAAAGAACATTAGTTATAAACACCGAAATAGGTGACCTTTACACACACTGGATGCATCATGTGTGGTTATTGAAATCAGATGACTTAACAGATCTCATGAATAATTATGAGGATGCAAAAAAATTATTAAGACCGAACATTGCTCACCAAAAAATGGTTTTAGATATATTAAAAGAGCTAAAAACTTGTGATGAAAATCTCGTAGCTAGAATTGAATTTCATGATGACATTTTGCCATTTTTAAGTGCTTTACAAAGTCACTTCACACAATTAAGACTTGATGACCTTAAAAATCTTTCTACTTTTTATTCTCACCGTTTCTACCATCTGATGATGCAATTTAACTCAACAGGTGTTTGTAAACTATCTTTAATGGAATTGAGAAAAATACTCTTACTAGAAGATAAATACAGTCAAACAAAAGACTTAAGAAAGTGGGTTATAGAACCAGCAATAAAAGAAATTAGAGAGAAAACTAGCTTTTTCATAGAACATAAACTTATAAAAACAGGTCAAAGATACACATATCTGGAACTAAAATTTAAGCAGAAAAAAACTATTGAGATCAAAAAAGCGAAAGCGATCTCAAGTGATGCTATTGAGTTGTCAGAAGCTCAAATCAGTAAATACAGCTCAATTTTAAGTCGTATTAATGATATGTCAGACCTTTCAACATTTCCGACCTATGATGCCTTTGCTCTTTGGATTGCTAATATTTTGCGAGATCCTAAAAGTGTTAGAGATGAAACAGCTAAACGAATTTTTAAAGCCCTTAGAACCCATACAGATTTCAAAAAATAAACCTTTTTATTGCAGTTTTTAAGTATTAATTTCCAGCTATGAAATTAAAATTGTATAATATAATTGTGCCATTAATGAAATAAGCAAGCCTACCTGTATATACAAAAACCTTCGGTTTTTCGATATACAGGGACTTGTTAGGGTTCCACCCTAAGACCCGTAGCCCATCATAGATGGGCAAGTCAACATGATTGACTTAAAAGCAAAACCAAAGCCTGTTAAGGAGATGTACGGTGAGTATACGAAGTAAATCTAAAATTTTCAGACTCACGGAGTTACAGCTAGAACAACTTGAGCAGCACCTTGAAAAAGAGCAAACGACTTTTACAGACTTCATTCTGTCTCTAATTCAAAGGGAAATTATGAAAGATGCTGTAACCGTAAGACGACCAGAAGAAGAACTACAACCGAGGACCAAAATCAAAACAGTGGTAGAAGTCGTCAAACGCTACCAAAAAACCGATCCTGATTTACTGCTTGAGCTATCCAAAATCGGCAACAACTTGAATCAGATAGCCCGAGCCTTAAACATCATTAAAAATGCTAATCCTCAAGAGCAACGCAAGTTAGATATTTTCAGTATTTTTTTAGTTTTAAAAAGCATTCAAACCGAGTTAGAACAAGTATTCCCTGCGCTTCCTAAAATCAGCAGACAAAGCACTGAAAGGCTTAAAAAACAATTGTCTTCAATCCAACTAGCGGAGCAGGACGAAAGTGCATATTAAATTCCTCGACCACGGAAAGGGTAGCCCTGCAAAAGCATCTGCATACTTACTCGACAAACTAGACCACCTAGGCAACGTCCGTGCAGGCATCGAAGTTTTAAAAGGGGATGCAACAACGTTCAACGCCATTTGTGACTCAAGCCCTCACTTATGGAAGTACACCAGTGGCGTGATTGCATGGTCAAAAGACGACGCACCGACAGACGAGCAGATCAAAGAAGTCTTAGACGACTTTGAAAAACATGCATTTTCGGGACTAGATCCCTCGCAGTACCACCTTTTCGCAGTGCTACACATAGATGATGATGGCTCAAAGCACATCCACGTTCTAGCACCACGCCTTGATATACAAAGCGGAAAATCACTGAATATTGCGCCCCCTGGTCATGAAAAGCATTTTGACTCGCTGAGGGACTACTTCAACACAAAATATCAATGGTCACGTCCTGATGACTTGCTTTTAATGCAGACCACACAAGAGCCGAATCACATTGCCAAGCTGAACGCCCAAGCAAAAAAAATTCTTAATGAGCAAGATCTCACAAACCTAACAAAATCACAGTTTTGTAAGGTAATAGATAATTACGTCAAAACTCTTTTAAAAACACAAACAGTAAAAAATAGAGCCGAAATTGTGAGTTGTATCGAGCAACTGGAAGGTGTGGCATCAGTCCGAGCACAACAAACCGTAACTGTCACTCTCAATAATGGCAAAAAACATAGACTTTCAGGCGATTTTTATCATGAACAATTCGAAATTGGACTTTATTCAGAGCGTCTCAGAGCAGAAGCAGAAAGCCGACCAACTGCAAACGAGCTTGCACAGGCTATCCGAGACGCTCAAAGCATTCGAGATGACTATCGAGCAAAGCGAGGAGCCTATCACTCAAAACAGCATGCTTTTACAGCAAGTCCAGCGGACGACAATCGCCCTCAAATCGCATCTAAGCTCGATATTGACCGAAATAGGCAATCTATCACCCCAAGCCATAAAAGAGACGACAGCGAGCTACAAAGCGCAAATAGACGCATTGTCGACTCAGCTAGCGAGTATAGATATTACGGAAATATCAAAAGTGAAATCGAGCATAGATTCGTTTTCAGTCTCACTTCAAGACTTCCAAGCGACCATAAACCGCCAGTTACAGGGCATAAAGATCGACCAAACGAGTCTAGAGAAGTCTATTCAAAGCCAAGTACAGCAAGTCATAGCGAGCCAAAGCAAACAAATCAACAGTCAGTTCCAGAGCCTTTTGACGGAAAAATTGAACAACCAGAGAGCTTTTCACGGACTACTGGGGATAGTGATATTTACAGTGTTGATGCTTTTAATCAGTTTTTATTTCGCCTTTCAAGCACGAACCAACCTAAAAACAATCGAAGCTCAAAAGCAAATGATTCAACAGAACGCACAAACGATCACAAGCCAAATCAACTATTTGAACAGTCTACGGAGATAAGGCATGCAGACCGAAATCGACCATTATTTGACAGAGCAAAACAGCTTATTGATGCAACAAAACAACTTGTTAGCGGAGCAAAACAAAGCTTTGACTCAACAAGTCGATTCATTAAAGACCATCTTGACCGGCTACAGCGAAGTAGAGCAGGAATTACAGGACAAAATCAGCATTTTGCAATCGGAGAAACAGGCACAACAAGCCTTGATCTCGGCACTCAAAATCGAGCTATCCAAAATCGAGCAGGGCAGCTTTTCGGAGCAGTTACAGCAAACATTTCAGGAAAACTTGAAAACCCAATTACAAACGCAATTAGCGAGAGCATTGAATCAACTGGATTTAAACAGCGCTGTCAGCGACTTGGTGAAGGTCGAGTTAAAACAAATTCAAATGACCATTGGCACACAGCAGACAGACATCGAGAAGGCACTCTCGAAAATCTTGCAATTGAAAGTACCAACCAACTTTTACGAAGATTTGGAGACGCAAAGCGAGCAGATCAATACGCTTGGGGAAACTGTAGAAAGATTAATAGCGTTAATCAACAACTTGAACGACTAGAAACCGCAGTAGCGGAAATTCGACTCAAGCCAAAACCGGCTACGAATTTCAGTTACTTGCGAAGTGACGGTTATTACCCCGATTACGTTGGTTATCACAAAGAACTATGCAACAAACAACAGGAAGCCTATAACAACAAAAAACCACTACAGTTAATTGATTATATACAGAAAAAATATAAAAATTTAGAAACGTACATTAGCCGTGCACGTTCAAATATCCACGAATGGGAATACGATAAATTTGAGAAAATAATCAAAAACGACAATCAAATGCTGAAATATCTGCAATGTGAGAAGATTTTAGAGCCTCAAAATGACCATTTAAAACAGCAAAGAGAATCATATCAAGCGTGTTTAAAGAGTTTTGAGAGCATCAATAGTCATATTCACGAGATCAAAAACCCATCCCCTAAACGCAATATTTCTCAACAGATCTATGAACAAGATCACAAGCCACAGCCAAACAATGATTTAGATTTTTAGTAAATATCAACAATGATTTACTGAACAAATATCTATCATCTCTTGCCCGACTTTGAAAAATGGCTAAAGCCATATTTCAAAGCATCGAGCGAAGATAGGTTAAGCACCTAAACGCATTAATTTTTCTTGAATCGCATCACTGACAAAGGAGTTAAGAGAATTACTTGATGCTAAAACAGCTTTACGGTGCATTTCAGGGCTAATACGCACATTAAACGTGCCTTTAAATGGCTGATCAGGGTTTTTACCTAGTTCAGTACAAGATTCTAAATAGCCATCTACAGATTCTTTAAAAGCTTGCTCAAGTGCTTTTAATGTTTCTGCTTCATAGGTGATGAGATCACGGATAAACGCAAGTTTTCCAAACAATTCGCCTGTTTCGAGATCAGGTTCAATCGTACCAAGATAGCCTTTGTATTTTAAGTAGCTCATAAAAATCTCTCCTGCTTGAGTGCCTGTTTCACAGCTTTCAATGCTCCACCTTTGATTTCATTTTCAGGATGTGGCCTGTGCAGTAAAATCATGTGTTCAGTTTTTGCATTAAAAAAACGGACACGAGAGCCTGCCATTTCAAACTTTTCATAGCCGAGCTGATTCAGTAAAACGACTAAATCCTTATACGGAAATGTATTTTTTGCATTTCCGAATCTTTCTAGTAACTTTTCCGTTTTACCCATACTTTAACCCTACCATTACTGCAACTAAGTATAGTTACTTTTAAATAAAAATTGCAACTATCCATAGTTGCAATTTCGTATAAGAGATTTTATGTTAAATAAAAAGACACTTACTAGGTAGGTGTCTTTGGAGCAATGTTACTTGGTAATAAACTTCTCTAGATCCATTATTGATTCCTTGAAATCTTTACAAGTCTCGGACTCTTTGGATTTACCACAAGATTTTTTAAATTCTTTCTCAATTACTTTCTCAAAATCATTTTCAGAACTCATAACAGTATTCTTACAGATAGAGGAATATATATTTTTAGAGCAAGACTCATTAAAAGTATTATCAGTAATAGCTTTAGATAATATTGATGAAAATGAAGAAATTCCTTTATTTGCTCTTATCTCTGATAAATTGGCTTCTGATGCTTTTTCCCAAATTGAACTCTGATAATTAATACATTGAGTTGCTGAACTGGCCGTTGCGTTAAAACAATACATATCTACTTTTTGATTAGGTTGCAGGCTTGCAGCAAATTCAGAATCAGAAATATAAGCCTTAAAATTTACATAATTTTCTGTTAGATCGGCATACATTTTTCCATCTTTATCTAATTTTACATTTTTGACTGTACCTTTTAGGCGTACCCATTGATTTGCATAATCTCTATTTGCCGCCACCTCATTTCCAGCAAAATCATTTTTAATTTTATTTATTGTCACTGCTTTTTTAGGCGAACTTTTTACTATTTTTTCCCAGTCAAATAGTGCATCACCACTATCTATCCACGTAGTAAAATCATCATAAATAATAATATTTTTTATTGATTCTTCTTTATTAGCAAAAGCCAGTGATGATGTAATTAATAATAATGTTGGGATCAGAAGATATTTCATAAAAATAAACTCTAAAGATGATTTTAAGTTAGAATCTTATAAAACAATGACTTAATTAAAAGCAAATTTTTGTTTTGAGGGAATAGTGTATGCCTTTAATAAATTGCCCTGAATGTAGCCATTCTGTGAGTGATAAAGCTTTAGATTGCCCTTCTTGTGGGGCACGCTTGAGAAAACCTAAAAGAGGTTTCTTCGGTAAAATTTTTAAATGGCTCTTTATTCTTTTTAACCTTTTTATGCTAGTTATGACATTTAAATCTTGTGGTAGTGCTTCAGAAATTATTGCGTCGAGTCAAAATGAATATGAACAAGCAGGTGCTACATTAGGTTCTACATTAGGTTTAGGAATGGTAATAATTTTCTGGGCATTAGTAGATGTGATACTTGGATTATTTGTCCTATTCACAAGGCCAAAGCGATAAAAAAAGGAGATAATCTCCTTTTTTCAAATAGCTAAGCGTAAATTAAGAGCCTTAACCACTTTTATAACAGTATCAAAACTCGGGTTAACCTCTCCAGAAAGAGCTTTGTAAAGGCTTTCTCGTCCTAAGCCTGTCTCTTTCGATAATTGAGTCATACCTTTAGCCTTAGCAATATTTCCTAATGCTTTAGCAATAAAGGCAGCATCACCATTCGATTCATCAATACATGCTTGTAAGTAAGCCTGCATATCCTCTTCTGTTTTGAGGTGCTCTGCACTATCCCACTTACGAAGTTTAATAGCCATTTATAGTTCCTCCTCTACGTCTTTTGCTAACTTCAAGGCGAGTTTTATATCTTTACTTTGAGTGGTTTTATCACCACCTGCTAATAAAATAATGACTCTTTGCCCTTGTTGGCAGTAATAAACTCTATAACCAGGACCAAAAAAGAAGCGTAGTTCTGAAACACCTTCGCCAACAGGCTCCGTATCTCCAAAATTGCCATCTTCAACCCGATCAATACGAACTTGTATGCGTCTTTTTGCCTGTTGGTCTTTAAGTTTATCGAACCAATCATCAAAGACTTCTGTGGTATATATTGAGTACATATAAATATTGTATCCTCAAGGATACAGTAATATCAAGTGGGTGAGAGCATCATACTTTTAGAGAACTTAATTCCTTAATAATTTTAAGTCTTTTACCTACTAAATTTTTATAATTTTTTAGTTGAGTTTCATTAGTACCAATAATGTACTGATCTGCATTAAATGCTAATTTTTTATTAATTTCCTGAACAAA
>NZ_CP032277.1 GCF_001696615.3 Acinetobacter sp. WCHAc010034
GGCTTTAGCCATGTTTCAAAGTCGGGCAACTTTGCGACTGCTGTCATTGATTCGGTGATGGCAAGAGCCGAGCAAAGTACTGTCTAATCATTATTTTGGGTCAATCACACAATAATCCTTATTCGCTCCGTGACAGTCATTTTTCATGATGCGAACGCAAGACTTCCCATTGCAATTTTTAATATCTAGGCTGTATTTTTGTTCTAGCCATGCAACGTCTGCTCTACGCTGTTTGATTTCGTCCATGCTCGGCACATATAAAAATAATGCTAAAAAGAAAACGATCAGCAAGCTAACAAAAGCACTGGCGTAGATTGCCATGAATCGCCAGTCAAGTTGATTGGTTGCATTGTTTAATTCTCGAATACTGTTGTTGAGTGCGTCTATTTGCTTCTGATTGGCGTTTTTTAGGTGTTTTTCGGTCTTATTGAGTACTCCGCTAGCCACTTCCTTGTAAAACGCTTCTAATCGCTTGTTATCGTCTGCTATGGCTTCTCGATACTCTTTCATAGATGCCAGTAAAATATAGAGCTGGTCATCTAGGTCGTTTTGGTTGCTCATCGGTACATTCCGCCCTGATCTAAGTCTTGTGATGCTTTACGGTTGGCTCGCTCGGCTTGCTGTTGCTCTAGTTTTTGTTGTCGTTGTATTTCGGCTTGGCGTTCTTGTTCTAGGCGTTTAGCTTCTTGGTTTTTCTGCCATTGCTCGAAGCCTTGCTCGGCACGGTTTAAACCGTGCTGTAAAACGCTGTCTGTGCGCTGTTGCTGTTGTTTGAGGTGTTGGGCGTTGTGTTGCTTCACATGGTCGTTATAACGGCTGATTTCGGTGTCTATGCCTTGTCTACGGAGTTGAGTGACCGAAGTCCCCTCATGAATGGTGGCTTGTAGTCCATTGTTCTGATCGGCATAGCTGCGGTGGTCTATTTTTTCTCGGTAGCCTGCTCGCTCCAGTGCGTGATTGGCTAAGTCCGCCCATGTTTCCCGAATCTGTTTGATGTCGTCTTGGGTTGTTCCCATATTTAGGCTTTTGCGTTTGGCATTACTTAACTCAATATCGGTTTTTGTCGTCAAAGTGAGTTTATTGTCAGGGTCTAATTCAGCTTTTCGGGTGGTCAGCATGATATGGGCGTGATGGTTTTTATCATTTCCGCCTTTGCTGGGTTCGTGAATGGCTAAATCTGCAATCACGCCATAACGATCAACAAGCGATTGGGCAAACTCTTTTGCCAAGTCCTTGCGCTGATCTGCATCCAGTTCATCAGGCAGGGCAATCACCCATTCTCTAGCGGTTCGAGCATCTTTGCGGTTTTCGGACTGTTCCGCCAAGTTCCACAATTCGCTACGGTCTATTTCTATATCAAGGTTAGACACAATTTCGCTATGGGCGACACCGTCCTTTCTCGTAAAGTCGTGGGTTAGTCCTGTTCGTTCATCTTTGAGTTTTTCCCCTGAACGGTAGGCAGACGATGCAACCGCAGTTCGTCCCGAACTTCGATTCACTGTTTTTGTTGAGCAATGATAAATCGCCATTTTTTCTTTCGCCTTTTTAAATTGCGTAGCAATTTTTTGGGGTTAAGGGGATTCCCCTTACGCAACGATGACTTGAATGAAATTCAAGTCGTAAGTGCGCATTTCATGAAAAACACGATAGCATATAGCCCGCTTGAATTTCAATTCATAGGGTTTTATGCTTGAGTGGTTTTCTATATCCCGAAATTAACCGTTATGACAAAATCTGCTGAAAATATCGAAAAGAAAATTGAAGCCCAATTAGAAAAGTTGAAACAGTTAAAAGCTCAAAAACAGGCTATTGATGCAAGAGAAAAAACCAAGCAAAAGGAACAAGAAAGAAAGGACGATACAAGACGTAAAATTTTGCTCGGTTCTTACTTAATTAAAAAGATGCAATCTAATGAAGCCAATAAAGAAAAAATACTCGCTGAACTCAACGAATATTTAACAGAAAATAGAGATAGACAGCTTTTTGATTTGCCCGATATTGAAGCCTAATTTTTCTTAGCTGTTTGGTTGTTCTGTTCGGCTTGATACTCGGGAATGAGCGTATTTAAAACCTTTTGAATATTGTCTTTGTCCTCTATCTGCAAATTATCTCGATAGTAAATTAAGTCCTGTATTTTGCTTTCCATCTGCATTTTTTTGGTGGGTTCTGCATTTTTGGATATTCGAGATAATAGGAAGATATAACCGCATATATTTTCCCTCGCAATTTCATAATTTACGATGTCGAGGTATTCAACGGTCACATGTTTTAGATCAGTTGATAGGTTGTTTAATTTAATCATGGCTGAAATCCTGATTTTTCTAATATTGGATAAAGCTCTCTGAATTTTTCAGGCTCTAAAAGCATATCTGCTATACGGATAGCAAATTGTTGGTAGCTTTCTGTACCTTGTGAATATTTCCCCATTTCAGGCATTTCTGACATTTTATTGGCAAATAAATGGCGTTGTGCATCGGTCATTTTGACAAAAAAGTCAGGTGTGTTTGGGTCACGCTTAGAATCTAATTTTTTCGGCTGTGATTTTTGCTTAAACTTAAATGAAAAACCAATAATTGAACGACCACGTTTGTGTTGTTCATACTCTGCTTTTATATCTGTGTACTCATTAATTTGATCAATGGCAAGGTGTAAAACTTTTTCTTTAAATTGCCCCATTCTCTTGTATTCGTTGGGTTCTATGCCTAATTTTAATCTTAGCTCTTCTAGCTCTACCATAGTCACTTTGCCTGTACTACGCCATGCGATAAGCAACTCATACAAGCGTATAGCGTAAACACTAGTTAAACTGCTGACTTGCTCTAGTTCATAACTGGTGAAGTGTTTTTCTAAATTTGTAATCAACGGTACAACATCATCAGAAAACTTAATACGAACAAGAGCTTCATTTTCTACATAAGATATTCGTTGTACCCATCGACTTATTACATTCTCAATGTTGCCCTTTTGAGTCAGCTTTTGATAGCTAAATCTACGATCAAATAGGCTTTTGCAAGCATCTTTAAGAACTTTATAGGCTGTATTTCTATGAACATTGAAATGGTTGATATAGCTTTCAGCATGAATCGTCAAATCTTTATCATTGGGTGTATTTGATTGCCTAGCTTCAAGTATGGCTAACAGTATTAAACGTTGTTCTGATAGGTCTAAATTATAACTGGCATTTATTAGTGCATTATCTTTAACGACTAGTTCCTTTTTCATAAGCACACATGTTTTTTAAATATATAAGTACACTCTATTTTATTGAGTGTCACTTTGCAAGATAAAGGTGTACTTATTGCAAGATAAAGGTGTACTTATTGCAAGATAAAGGTGTACTTATTGCAAGATAAAGGTGTACTTATTGCTATTTTTATTCTTATATATCAATTAATTGTAGAGGCTAAAAATTAAAAAATTAAAAAATATTAAAAAGAGGGGAGTGCTTAAAACTGCCCTATGTACTCGCTAAAGCTCGTACTCTATTGAAGCTCGTTCCTCGCTTCATGGGGCAGTTTTTGGTTAATCCTGTTTATGAAATCTAAAAGCAAAAGCATTGGTAATGTATTCGCTTCGCTCATACTTTTTGAAAAGCAAAAGCTCCAAAGTTCGCACCCATTCGGGATGCTCTGTAACTACCGTTTAAAATCGAAAGGGAGCTTGTAATCAGAGAAAAAGCGAGGTCGAAATTTTGATGATGCTCAATCGCTCGTAGACACTCGCTCGGTTCTTATTATCTAGGTTTTAATTATTTACTGGAGCTAATCAAAGTTGTGAAACATTGATGAAATATTAGTCGTGGAACGTGAAGAATCATAAAAAAAGCCCGAGCATGACGTTTCGGGCTATTAAGTATTGACTATAACATTGAAAGATAATGAAAATATCTAAGCATTTCGGATAAGGTGTATTATGTTAATTTTAGAGAAAGTTAATTATCTTTCAATGTCTCAAAAACATTATATGAAGCCTTAATACGATCTACATTTGGTATCTTTTTATTCATTAACATAACCAATCCAAATCCTTCTTCTGGAATAAATAAAACATACGCCCCAAAGCCATTAGTCGAACCTGTTTTATGAAAAACTTTAGATTTTGGTTGCGATAATTCTTTTACAACAGGATTTGAGCCCAATAAGATTTGTTTTGAATTACTAGCCTGTAGAATTTCAGAAGTAGTGGGATAAGAAAACATTTCCCATCCAAGTGCTTGTGTCATACCGCTATCAGAAACTTTAAAATATCCTTTGTGTGTATCCAGTATAGCTTTTTTCATAGCAGGGCTATTTGTATCTACATTAAGATTCGAATTTACAAACTTAAGCATATCTGGGAGTGTTGATTTAACGCCATATGCTTCATCCGACAATGGACCAGGATTAACTCGAATTGGCTTATTATTTTCATCATAACCAAAAGCATAGTTCGTTTTTTGTGCTTCTGGAACATTGACGTATGTATGTTTCAAATTAAGTTGAGGAAAAACAGTCTTCTCTAATAATGAAGAGAAAGGAACATTCATCGATTTTGCAGTTAGATACCCAAAAAGTCCTATACTTGGATTTGAGTATTCACGATAAGTACCAGGAGGATTCTTTACTTTCCAATTTTTGAAATACTCTAATATTTGCTTATCAGTTTTGATATTATCTGGAAATTGTAATGGCAAATTGCCACTTGTATAAGTTAATAACTCTAATAAATTTACCTTATCAATTTCTGAATTTTTTAAAGCAGGGACGTATTTACTAGGATGATCGTTGAACGATATTTTACCTTGATTATTGGCATATGTTCCTGAAATAGCAGTAAAAGTTTTACTTAAAGAACCTAACTCAAAAAGTGTCTGACTATTTACGCTTTCATTTGTATCTTTAGATCGGACACCATAATATTTTTCATAACTTTTACCGTTGTAAATTACGCCTATAGCCATACCAGCTACACCATACTCATCTATAAGTGGCTTAAATGATTGGGTAACAACTTTTTCAATATTTTTCTCATTTTGACTGACTTCACTTGCATTTAAATTCATACCAAAACCGATAACCATCGTAATGAAGCTTGCTTGAAAAAAATATTTTTGATTAAAAAACATTAGGTTAAATTTCTTTAAAAAAGATGGCACATATAATCTCATATACTAAATAACATATGTATTAATTTTTGTTAAATAACTTCTTATATAAAAATCATCTAGCCCAACAGCTATTTAACATAATGGCTGTTATACGAAATTCAGTTGTCAGAAATCATTTATTACATCAAAAGTAATGAAAAAGTAAAGAATATGACTTATATTATCTTTACTTTAATGGTTTTTGAGTGAGGGAATCATGTCCGCAGTCAATTTCAATATGCGCTTAGAAGCAGAGTTAAAAGAACAAGTTACTCCTATTTTGGAAGACTATGGTTTGACTATGCCTCAAGCATTCAAACTGTTCTTGAATCAAATCGTTAAAACTAAAGCGATTCCTTTGTCTTTTGACTATGCACGAGAACCTGCTTTAACTCCTAAAGCAGCAGCCAAGTTACTTCAATCTTTAAAAGAGATTGAAAATGGCGAGTACACCGAGTACGAAACGGTAGAAGAAGCGATTAAAGCTATGTCGGAAGAAGCACATGGCTAAACGTAAGATTATCGTAACCAGTTCTTTTAAACGTGATATTAAAAGACGTTATTTAGAACTGGTTACGGCTGAATGGGCAGAAGTATTAGATTGTTTAGTCGCAAATAATCCTTTGCCTGAAAAGTATTTAGATCATCCCTTGAAAGGTGGTGCAGAGTTTAAAAATTGTCGTGATTGTCATGTGAAGCCTGATTTAGTCTTGATCTATAGGCTTGTTGGTGACGATATTTTAGAACTGCATCAGTTGGATAGCCATTCCGAAATTTTTGGATGACTATCGCTCGATGCTTTGAAAGAT
>NZ_CP032278.1 GCF_001696615.3 Acinetobacter sp. WCHAc010034
ATCACTTGAAAATTTATAAGTGACATAGTTCCCTTGATTGGGAGCTTCAGGCACATAAGTTAATTTATTGCTTTGAGCAAATGACTGAAGAACTTGGGTAAATGTCTGCGGTAACTGTGCTTCAGCAGACAAACTAATTAAGGCGCAAAGAGCAATAGTTGTTTTTTTCATGGCTTAGTCCTTTTTAAATTTGTATGCTTGGCTTGGGTTATCAACATCGGTCAGAGTAATAACACCGCCCTTTTGTTCCATTAAGAAAGCGTCTTGATTGTTATATTGAACAACCATTTTTTTATCTTTCTCTACAGCCGATAATGCAACATCACCCCATGAGTTTTTTAAGGTAACTTGAGTACCTTTATTGGCAACGATAAGCCCGCTACTCATGCCTTGTTCTTTCTCAAATGCTGTTTGATCAATACGATTGTATTGTCCGTCCAAGCCCTTAGATGAGCAGGCAACACTAGCTAAACTAAGCAACGCTAGAAAAATGTGTTTTTTCATTTTTGAAATCCTCATAAGCTTTAAAATAAATAGCTGAACAGCCATAACCGCCTGTTTCTGTTCTTCCAAGTTGAACAATAATGTCTACACTTTGTTTAACAAAAGATTTAACTTGGTCACTGGTTAATGTAGTGCCTGCCATAAGAACCATAAGCGTTAAACGCTCAATAGCATTAAGTGGGTCATTGGCATGTAATGTCGCAATTGAACCGCCATGCCCTGAAGAAATTAGGTTTAAATAAGTGAATGCTTCAGCACCTCGAATCTCACCCAGTAAAATGCGTTTTGGATACAAACGCAGGCAAGCTTCCATTAATGACTGTGCATCGACTTTAGCTTTACCCTGTCCACCTCTTGAATAATAAAGTTGCAACGTATTTTCATGCGGAGGGCGTAACTCCTTAGCATCTTCAATAGTGATTAGTCGTTCGCCCAGTGGTATGCAGTCATGAATAATGGAGTTAAAAAAAGTTGTTTTTCCTGAACCTGTACCCGCAGAAATAATGATATTTTTTTCATAACCCACCGCTTTACGAATGAACTCATGAAAGTTTCGGGCTTCGTATAAATCGAATAGCTCTTGATCTTTTGCAGTGATTTTTGCAAATGGTTCAACAGAATTTAAAACTTCCTCATAAGCTGAAAATGGCAGACTTAAAATACTTGGTTTACGAATAGATAAGCCGATCGACCCGCCAGTTACGGCAGGGTCACGGACAAATTGAATACGGAAAAATAAACCCTCATGTTGCGGTGATGCAATTTGAGCAGAAAGCAAAGGCTGTGCTTCTGAAATTGTTTGATTGGTTTCAGTTGCAATGCCTTCGGCTAATCGCTTCAAAAGCGCATAGGTAAGGTTAGGATTCTCTTTTTTAATCATGTCCCTTGTACCTTTCATAGCAATGAAATATTCCAAAGGCTTATTAACTGAAATTTCAGTAATTTGATCATTATCAAGATCATCACCAAAAGCTTTTTTCAAATCTTCAAGTACAAGGATTGACATAATTAAGCGCCTTTCTTATTGGTTTAAAATAGTTGAAAAGTCCAAGTCTTTAGCAACTAGAACTTTAATGCGTGTGCCGTGAGCGACTGTAATAGTCGGAGGAATTGACAAGTTACGTTGTAGAACACGGTCAGCTTGATTGCCGAATGAGTTTGCAACTTCAGTACGATAAGTCTGTGAAGCATTGTTTTGGTCGCTACTGCTAACACCTGCATTACTTACACCCGCACCAATAATGCTAAGTAAAGTAGCTGTTCCGAATATGCGCCCATAATGGTTGTTCACTTTACCGCCTAAGCCTGCGATACCAAGACTGTTAGTGCTTGGGCTATCGAGCATAATTTCTACGCCATTAGGTGTGATTGCACGATTCCAAACCGCCCCGATTTCTGCTTGTCCGTCATTAACAATTGATGAGTATTGACCGAATAAACGAGTACCCGCAGGCAGTAAACGATTACGTCCTTGTTCGCTATAAACATCATTAGTTACACGAGCAATAATGTTGCTTGGTAAATCGCTTTTAACAGCAGTTTCTAAAACTGCATCTACGATCTTGCCTTGTTGTATAAGCATTCTACGATCAGCGTTATAACTTGCATGAGCAATAGGCGCTTTTTGATTAGAAGTGCTTGAATCAAAACGACCACCCATAGAACCCGCAGTGCTATTTGCAATGCGTGGATTTACATTGCTTGCACCCGCTTGGTTGCCATTGGCATTAGATTGTTGTGAAGCTTGCATACCCATAAATAACGGTGCAAGTTCAGGCGGTATGCCTGCCATTGCACTAGCATCACCATTAGGGCTAACACCGCCACCTTTACCGCCATTCTCATTAACCATGATTCCAGACTTGTAGCGGGCGTTTAAAAGGGCTTGTTCTTTAGCCATAGCATCTTGTCTAGCCTGCTCTTGTTGCATTGCTAGTTGTTGTTGCTGTTCAGCTAATTGACGCTCCATTTCGAGCTGTTCAGGGCTTTTTTCAGTAGGGTTTACAGGGTCAGGGGTAGTCGCAGTTGGGATTGGTTGCGGATTTCCGAATCCGAATCTATCCATGCCATTAAAATTACTGCCGTCCATCCCTGTTACTGGTTTAGCAACAGCACTTTCTACACCGCTTTCTACACGGCTTTCTTTGTTCTTTTGCAATTTCAGATAAACGCCAAAAATTACCAAGCCAATAATGAGGGCTAGTAAGCCACCGAACTTAACCAATTTGCCTATGTCTATATTTTTAACAGACGTTTTAGGCTTATTCTCAAAAGCATCTTGACGTTCAAAATCATCTTTACCATGTTCTTTTTTTTCATCATGGAAAACATGATTTTCAGTGCTGAAGTTATCTTGGGTTTTAAAGTCATCGTTACCCAAATTTTTATTTTCATTTGTCATTTTATTTTCCTCCAATCACTTCAGGTTTACGGAGAATACAAACGTATTCTTTGCCAAGTCGCAGAGTGAAAGCATCGTTTACTTTCTCAATCACGATTACATCCCCCTCTTGTCTTGAGTTGGTAAGTTCTTCGTATCCCTCACCATTAACCGCATAAACTGCGGGACGAGGTGAATTTTTCGCAATACGAATAAATGTGAATTGGTCATCATCACTTACGCCAAGAACTTTAATAGATTTGCTTTTAGTGGCATCCATTCCCCATTTTTGGCTTGTCATAGGCAGTTCACCTAAAGCGGGACGAGGTGCATTTTGTTGTGCCAATAAACGATTAGTTCTATTGGCATCTGCATAGTTAAAGCGCAGTACATAAACTGGTTGTGAACTATTGAATAGATTGAAGTAATAATTTCGCTTATCAGTGATTACGGTTAAGTTTGTACGGTTCATGCCTGCTTGTGGTTTTTCCGCAGGCTTGATGAATAGACGATTACCTTGTGGGATTATTTGCCATCCAATCGTGTCACCTGAAGCAACAGTTTGGATAGTTTCATTTCCAAACTCGACAGTAGTTGAAATACCAAAAGTCGTTGATAGTTCAACAACGTGGCTTTCAGAATACGGAACAACTTTAATGCGGTTATCCGTTTTCAAACCAACAGGAATTTGACGAGCAAAAGTTGGCGCTGAAGCAATGCACGTTGCTGTAAGTAAAATGCTTATAAGGGTCTTTTTCATATCCGATTACCTTATTAATTATTAGAAGTCTGTGCCACAGGCTCAGAAGCAGTGCTTGCTTCAGGTTTAGGCAATGGTTGAGTAACTGGGTTTTGAGTAACTAACGCATCATTTGATGAGTTTTGCGTTAAGTTCCAGTTCTTAAACTTCACGCCAAATGGGTTAATCCAACGATCTTTTACGTTGAGATCGTCAAAGTTGTCAGTGATATAGTCAGCCGTCACTGTGTAGCTGTACTGGCGAATTTCAGCACCTTTAATAACGGTTGTTTTAAAGTTGGCTTGAACTTTATTGTTGCCAAGAAAGTTGACAGCAATAACTTTAGGAGTGATTGAGCCAGTTTCACCTAGTTGGTTGTAAGGTGAGTTTTGATTCATTCCGCTAACTTCATTTTCAAAGTCGGTACGATCTTGGCTATCTAAGAAAATAGAAGCTTTGCTGTACTGTGCAGAAAGTTGGTCTTTACCAACTTTGCCGTAATAGCCATAGCGATTGCTGATAGTGTCCCAAAAGTAGGAGGTCACTAATTTTTCAATAAGTTTAGGGTCAGTAGTTGAATCAAACTTTTCTACACTGGTCATAATTCCAGTTTCAGAATCAATTACAGCAATCATAGGAACTGGTTGTTTTAAAGGTGTTAATCCTTTAATTGCGATACCTTGAGCAACATTACCTATACCTAGAACGGTCGCCAAACCAAGAACCCAAATAGTGATTTTACCGTTACGATTTTCAGACTTTTTAGTATTGTCTTGAATCTCTTTAATTTGAGCGTCTAACTGCGCTTTTTCTTGTGGTGTCATTAGCGTTTACCTCCACGACCAAAACTTTTAACCATATTGGTGCCTGAACTGGTGATACTTGAAGTCGCACTGGTTGAAGCTTCAAAGCCACTGCCGACCAAAGAAATTGCAATTTTTGGAACAAGCCAAAACAGCCCAATAACAACGATCAAAACAATTACCATGATGAAAGCCCCAGTAAACGTACTGCCGTTTTCATTAAGGTTTTGAATGCCTGCGACAACTGAAGTAAGCACTAAGTCACAGCTCACAATCAGCAAAAGAAGAACAACAAGAGGGGTTAAAATTGCTTGTAGCCAGTTTGTGGCATATCTGCGAGTTGCAGGGAACATTGCACATGCAAGAAAAATCGGTGCAACTGCGATTAGAATGCCAATAATGACTTTACAGATAATCCAAATTAAGAAGAATAAACCGCAGACAATGCAGGCTAAACCAAAAATCAAGCTATAGATCAGGACAAAGAAGAAGCCCGAAACGACATTGGTAATACCTGTATCAATGTTATTAAAAGCTAATGCGATAGATTCAAAGATAATAGATACAAAAGACTGCAATGTTGTTTTTGAATCTGTACCTGTCATTTCAGTAATCAGGTTCGGTACATCATCGAGGAATACTTCAGCAACGTATGGAAAGAAAGCATCCCATGAAAATACGATTGACCAAATCAACAGCATAATAACGAAAGTGGCTATCACACCCTGAATTTCTACAGCCATGCCTAACATCATTTTAATAGCTTGGAACGAAATCCAAATAATGATAAAGCCTGCAAAAACTGGAATGATTGGAGCTGTGACTTTCTGATAGTAACCTTGCAAATTGTCTTTAATGTTTTTATCAACACCAGTAATCAGACTATCAACAACCTTGTCTAATTCAGACATACCATTTTTGGTAACTTCAGATACATTCTGCGATATTTGATTAGAGTTATACGCACCGTTAGAACCGCCAGTCGTCCCAGTAGGTGTACTGCCATTGCCTAAATCTTGTGGATTGGTAAAGTTATCGACCGCATAAGCCGAGCTAAAGCTAAAAAAACTAAACAGAAGCAAGAAAGCATAGATAATCTTTTTCATAGTGACCTCAGCGAATTACTGGAATTTCGGGCGGGTTTTTTGAAGTCTTTAAGAAAAAGTTTTGTGTATCTGATTTTCTTAATTTTCCGTCTGAATAGACAAAACAATCACTAGCCAAAGAGCCTTCATAGCAATATGTATCGTCTTTAACGAATGTTAAGACCCCGCTTGATTCACCAGTAAATTTAGGCAACTTTGCAGGGTTATATTGGTTCATGTTTTGGATTTGATAATTGACTTTCTTTACTGGGAAATTGCCCTGTTTATCAGCTTCAGAAATCACATAGTACGAATAAAAAAATTCAGATTTTGGAGTGTGTTCGGGAACCCATACGCCTGAAATGTCAGGCTTAGAAGTGAAACAGCCAGTTAGACCTAAAGCGACAACCGCAGAAGCTAGACCGAGTTTAATTTTATTGATTTCCATTTTGCTGTTCTCTCTCATAAGTTAGAACACCGCTTTCACTACCAAGCTTTAGCTTTCCATCTACAAGCTGAAAACAAGCATCGTTAGGCGCACAAAGCAAACCGTTATCAGGTTTAAACTTCATGTCTGTAAAAACGCCTTTAGCTAAAATAGTGACGGTGTAAACGTCTTTAGTTGTGCTTTTATCAATAATGATTCGATCATTGATAATTACGTCATTTGCTGATTGCGATTGTTGCCCTATTGGGTTCATCCAAACGCCTACATAGTCATCCCCTTTCACTTCAGGCGCTTTAGGCTCGTCAGAACAAGCCGTCAAAACTAAAGCCGTAGCGATCGGAAGTAATAGTTTTTTCATACGACATTACCCCCAGTTTTTACCGTTTTAGTTACTTGAGCGAATGGGTCAGAGATTTGATTTTCAGCGCTTGGGATTGGTTGATATACGCAAGCGCATGGTGATTTTTTTAATCCCTTTTGTGATGATGTATTTGTGGCACAGGCTGTAAGTGCTGTTAGGCTCAAAATGCCCATTGTGACGAAGATTTTTTTCATAGTTCTAGCCTTATCGGTTATAGAGTTATAACAGTATAACTCTATAAGTTTAAAAATAGAACAAGTTTACTAAAATCTAACCATTTCAACTGTTTTAAATGGTAAACAAAAAGATAACACTCTTATTATTAAGTATTCATATTCAATCACTTAATTGTAATTTTTTACTATTGAGTATAAAGGCTCGAAAGTTTATGCACGTATTGGGAATGCTTCAGCATACCCAATGCTAAGTAAAGCTTTGAGCAATCAACCGACTGTAGGTAAGGGCTACCGTTCCCGCAGGCACAGAGGGCGATAGTTAATTTATTTTGATTTTATGAATAATAATTAAGCGTGTGGTGATACCCTTTATTTAGGGTGATTTAGAGTTATAACTCTATGATATTTCAATAAATAGCAAAAAAAAGTTTTTGATTGTTATAGGGAAATTGTGAAATAGCGCACAAAGAAAAAGCCCCGATAGTCTTGCAACTATCGGGGCTATGTTCTATATTCTTCGGTACACAGTTATTTGATGCGGTAAACATCATCTAACGAAGATCATAAGGTTTGGCGACCGTTATGATTTCACCTGAAAGGCTTGTACCTGAACTCTATTATTGCATTTATATTAGATTTTGCAAGTCATACAATGAAAAAACTTCGTTAATTTAGTGTCTATTCGTGTATCAAATAAGCGCATTGTTTATTTGCCGAGCTTCGTCTACTCCTGTGTTTTATAAAACTTTATGTTTGTAAGTGCATTGCCTTAAATGGGTCAACAATGGCATAGAGTTTTAAAGACGGTTGGTGTAGCAGGAGGATACAAGTGACGGCAGTATCACCAACGCAAGAGTTAAGCACCTAGCCAGTGTAAAACGCCCGCTTGCTGATGAACGCACAATAGGCGGGGACGCAGGGAATACGCTAGGAACTGGCATAAATAAGACGTTGGGGAAACCCTCCTTGAGATTGCCGACCTAGTGAGTGAGCTAATGCGTGTGCAGGGGAGCTGTAAGGCTCTAAATACTCACTTGCTGTTATGCCCTTACATTGGCATACAGTGTCGATTGAAAGCGATGTCGGCTCCGACAGCAATGCTACAACGGCAATATTCAAGATAGCCATTTTAAGCAATTTTTTTTGCTTAGGCTATCTAGGGTGAATATTGCCGAAATCTGCTCAATCTCACCAACCGCAAGGCGGTTGAAGCGAAGCGAAAACGACTAAGGTTGTGAGGTTGAAGCAGATAAGCGCCTTATTGTAATAGCGCCTATTCCCAGTACATATATAAGTATTGCTTATATATAGTTTTACTTATAAAGACTTTAAATAACAAACTATTAGAACAATAGAGAACAATTACAAAAGTATCTAAAATACCCCTTGATTGTTTTGTGAGTACAAATTAATATATGTATAAATAGTTAGGGAATATACCTATGATTAAATCTACTAAAGGTAAGACAAGATCAACAATGATTGGTAATCAAAACAGTGTTAAAGAAGTTGTCAAAGAAGATAGATTTCAAACACGTATGAACCATGAAGATAAGTTGAAACTTATTAAATTCTGCAAAGATAACAATTTAAGCCAAACAGATTTTTTAATTAATTCAATGGTCGATAAAGGCATTCTTCCTGAAAGCAGACGATCAGTAAAAACAACAGACAATACTTAATTTAAAGGAAAAGAACATGAGCAATAACACTGAAAAATTATCTAAAGTAATAGCATTGGTTAATCAGAAAGGCGGTGTATCTAAAACAACGACTTCAATTAATTTAGCTATGGGCTTATCTCTACGTGGGTATGACGTACTGTTAGTTGATGGTGACCCGCAAGCTAGTTCACTTGACTGGGCTACTGTACGTGAAGAAGCAGATATTGATTTAGGCTTTACTGTTATTGGTGTACCAAAAACCAACTTAGCCAAAGAGATTGCTAAAATTAAATCAAAATATGACTTTGTAATCACTGACAGCGCAGGCAGACAGTCAGAATTAACACGCCTTGCTATTGTAGCTTGTGACGTTGCGATCGTTCCAAATACGACAAGTCCATTGGATGCTTGGGCTACTAAAGAAACCTTAAAATCAATCAATGAAATTAAGGGCTATCGTGATTTTTCAGCTTACTTTTTATTGAGTGGCGTAAACCCACAAACTAAGGTCTTTAATGAGGTTAAAGAGTGGTTAGCTGAAAGTTACCCTTTACCAATTTTGGACACTAAGATTGCGTTACGAACTGCTTTTTCACGTTCATTGGGCGAGGGCTTGTCTATCTATGAATATAAAGATGATCATGGGAAACAGGATAAGAAAGCAATTGCCGAAGTCGATGCTTTAATTGATGAAATTTTACAACGTGAGGGAATGACTGAATGAAAGCACCTAAAGGCAATGCTACTGTGACCAGTAGCAATGCCCATATTGCAAATGAAAAGGCTCACATTGTTAATTCTTTGAACTTTGACAAAATTCAAAAAATTAAGATCAATCCCGATCTATACAAAAAGATCGAGAAAGTAGCGGATAAAAGAAAAGTCGTACTAGCAGATATTGCTAGATCGGCTTTGGACTTCTATTTAAACAATCCAAGTGCGCCATACAGTGAAGAATTAAGTAAGGGTAATTCTAAGCAATTAATCTACACCATTAATCACTTGTATGATGTGAAGATAAACAGCTTTAAGGCTGTTCATGGTATCAACCGAAGTGACCAAATTAGACAGGCATTATCGGCTTGGCTTATCAATGAAAACTTATTAAAGCTTGATGAAAATTAAGGGCTTGATATGAACCTAAATGATCTAAAAAATAAGGTGATCATAAATAATGAAATTGATCAAAAAAACTTTGATTACCTAATTACACAGGTAGATCAGGTTGCAATTGAGTACGCTATAAATGAATTGGAGAGCCAAAATAAGCGACCCTATCTATCTAATATTTTTAAGTTGCTAGAAATACCGCCCCGCCAATAAGTGGGGCTTATTTGTCTTTGGAGGGACTGACATGCAGAAAATTATAATCAGGGTACTTATCATCACTGGCTTTTTAATGCCTGCAATTATTATGTTCTTTTTCCCTAGCTTAACTGGGACTAAGTTTTTTTGGTTAAGTATGCTTGTATTCTGTTTTCTAATTTTGCGAATACGTGGAATTTTGCTACTTTTGGGCATTACTTATGCCAGTCTATCTTCTATGTTTTCCCGCCATTAAAACCGCCCTACCCTATTAATTAAAACCGTTTTAGCACGTATGGACTTGCAATTTCATTGCTTGGTCCATACTTGGCCAAAACTCTTACTGTGAAAAATCATATTCCGATGCTTGGTCAAAACTGCAAGTATGCAGTCTTGACCAGGCATCTACTTTATTGAATGATTTAAGTGGGTTATGAGTGCGGGGGAAATGTCAAAAAGGTCAGTCCATATTTTTTATAGTACCGCCAACTAAAGTTATAGGTATCCATTTAAAATCGTATCGTTCATAACTACCTTTTGCCCCATACCAATACAAGTGATAGTGCGCCCGCCTTAAATGTGGTCTGCGGTGTACTTTTGATGATTGTTTAGAATATTCAGTTAATTGATCATTTACGGCTTTAATCTGCTTAGACATTTCCTTGCCTGCAATAAAAGGCTTGTACTTTTGGGCTTCAAATAATCTAGGCACACGCTTTACGGTCTGAACGCCTACCCTTTCCTTATGGTTGTCAGGAAGCAATGGGACATAATCAGGCTTAGATAAACTGAACCAAAGCAAAATATTGATAAGTTGCTTTTGTAGGGATTGGTATTGATCTATTTCATTTTCATCTAATATTGAACGGTCATCATGAAATTCATCTATGAAATCTGATAAACAATCTTCTATAGCTTTTTCTTCATTGACTAATAAGACGATTGTTCGAGTTAAACCAGTATCAAGAAAAATCGTAGATACTAAAACTTTTTGATAGCAAAGTTCAGTTAAGGTAAATATCACTCCATAAATTTTAGATTGCTGAAAGTGCAAATCAAAATTATCAGTTTGAACGTAAATGCACAGCTCAGGAACATTGATCAAAAAGTTTGGCAAATTGCCCTCAAATTTACTTTTTGTTAGTTCAGTTGCTACCTCATTTTCAAATCTATAAATATTCTTTGTCAGCATCCAAGAACCGAGCGTGACCAGTTCACCAGTAGGACAAGGCAAATTATTGATTAGATGATCGGGAATTGCATCACCAACATTTAAACCTTTCTGCCAGTCTGGAGCATAGCAGTCTAAGCCTGCATATATCCAATCATCCCAAGTGACCAAAGAACTAATTTTTTTATCATCGTTTTTATACTTGATAGCCTTTGATTCAATCTTATTAAAGATACCCTTAAAACTTGCTTTCAAGTGTTGGCAACGTGCAGTAACGACCTTTAAAGGTATTGCAAATTCATTAGATAAGTTCGCCATGAAGCCCTGCCCTGCTTTTAATTAAGTAATTCTATAACACTATATCTAGTGCGGATCTCATACCTACTAGCCACTATATATAGTGTTTCTACTATCGCCCTCTATGCCTGCGAGAACGGTAGCCCTTGCCTACAGTCGGTTGATTGCTCAAAGCTTTACTTAGCATTGGGTATGCTGAAGCATTCCCAATACGTGCGTAAACTTTCGAGCTAATATTATACCTAAGTTGTATTGTACTCACAAATCATATTATGCGTATTAATGTTAATTAGTATAGCAGTAATAATAATTTCAAAAGTTTACATATATTGTTTTGTACTCACAAATCATTATATGTATAATGTATTTATTAAGTCGATTGGCGACTTAAATAATAGGTGATTAATTATGAACAATATTTTCACAAAGTTGGATACTAAAAAAATAGTTATTGAACTACTAAATGCTTTTGAAAAAGCAAACTTCGATTACTACTCAAGAGCCTATCTTGAAAGTCCAAAAGGTACATTTTGCGTGTCCTTTGGAAACTGTCAAATGCAAGATGCAAACATTATTACTATCTACATAGATAAAGCACCACATGAGTTTTATTTCACCCATGAACATTCCAATATTGCTGAAGCACATCACGAAGCAATTAATCTATTTAAACAAATTTTAGACTTTTACTTTACCTATCTAAAGCAAACATAAGTAAGCCCCGCAAGGGGCTTTTTTAATGCCTGCGGGCTTGGTTCAGATCGGGAGTGACCAAAACCACAGGAAAGGGAAACAACCCACTACAGCGAAAAATAAGAGCAATCAGGGCGCATAACGCTATTACATTAATTTACCTATATTGTTTTGTACTCACAAATCAATATAGGTATAATATATTTGTCAGGTCGATTGGCGATCTAATAAAAAAGGCTTTGAGTTATGACCAGTAAAGAACAACTTTCGTTAGAGTTGCCTATAGTTGAAACAGCTCAATCATACAAAGATATGAAAGGGCTATATAGCGTTGATATTTCCCATATATACCGCTTTTATATTCTCCTTAATTGGTATGGGGTACTAGAAAAAAGCAAAGTGATTAAAGCGGGCAGTGATGCAATTTTTGAATGTGATAATGAAATGATTGCAGATGAAATTTTAAATTGCATTCCGAGCTGTAAAAAAAGAAAGGTTTATCGAGTACCAAATTTTAACCCTATTTATTTTTCAGGAATAGATAAGCCATCGGTAAACCGTTGGAAGTTTTCAGTAGAAAGAAAACTAGGCTATGAAAAATCAATTTACTTTAGATCAGTTGCAAGCCGTTGGGATTATTAACCCCCTGCCCTAGTCGCAACCCTGCGGGATTGCTTTGTAAGTCCCGCTTAGGGGCAAAGGGGAGTAGTTGCGGTTCTGCGGTCAGCTCGACAAAATCACAGATTTTGTCGGCTTCGCTTGAACCTTGCAACGGTAATCAGGGAGGGAAGAATTTTTATATTTCTTCAGTTCGCAAAGTAGACACTTTGCTCTATTGATACCGCCTAGAGTTTTACACTTGTTTACATATATTGTTTTGTACTCACAAATCAATTTAGGTATAATGTATTTATCAGGTCGATTGGCGACCTCATACAAAAGGTACTCGAAAATGAAAAATTTTACTCAAAATGAAAAAGGTCAAATGTTCTATGAGGGCAGTTTGGTTTTAACTGCTAAAGACGGTTCGGTTTTTTTTGTATCAACTGAAATGCTTGTATGTAAGGCGTATCGAGCAAAAGCAAAAAAACCATTTATCAATACTCACTACAGAACAATTGAGCGTTTAAAACAAGCCGTTGGGGAAAGTATCCAATCATGTAATGCAAGATATGAGCAAAAATTACAGAACAAAGAAAAAACCGCAGAGCGTTTAAAAAAATTCCGTGAAGAACTACAGGTAGGCGATATTTTATCTACATGCTGGGGCTATGAACAAACCAACGTAGAATTTTATCAAGTGGTATCTAAGAAAGGCGCATTTTGTGAAGTTCGGGAAATTGCTAAACGCTCACATGATACGGCTTTTATGCAAAGTGAAGTATCACCAAAGCAAAACGAATTTATTGGAGAACCAATTAAAAAGAAAATTTTAGACGGCTATATCATGATCACAAGCTATATCAGAGCGACACCGCACGAATACGAAACACTAGCAACAGGCACAAAGGTTTATAAGCGCAGTTATGTTTCATCATACGCATAATTAAAAGAAGCCCCGCAAGGGGCTTTTTTAATGCCTGCGGGCTTGGTTCAGATCGGGAGTGACCAAAACCACAGGAAAGAGAAACAACCCGCTACAGCGCAAATCTGAAGCATTCAAGACACACAATAATAATTACACTTGTTTACATATATTGTTTTGTACTCACAAATCAATTTAGGTATAATGTATTTATCAGGTCGATTGGCGACCTCATACAAAGGAATTAAAAAATGACTGATTTAGTTTTGTTGACTGATGAAGAAATCGCAGACATGAGCTATGACAGCTTTAATAAAACCGACCTAGTTGCTATGCAGTCAATGCAAGAAAGCGAATTTCCACGCTATACAGTTGCAATGGCTCATACAATTTATGTATGGGAAAATATCTTATATCAAGAAGCAAGCCGATTATGTGAAAGCTATGACGGGGGAGTATGGGAAACTAAAAACGGCTTTTGGACTTTGCAATCTGATTCAATTTTTTATATGGAAAATGGATGGGACGAAGCGTTTAACCTGAATGCCCTAGAATTTTCAATTGTGGTAAATTTATTTGCATTGTCTAAAATTGCAATGATGACATACAGCTCAAAACCTGCAATCAATCGCAGAGCCGTTTTTTTTAGTGATTACATAAAAGACGTTATACATAAAAATAGGAATGTTTTAGATACTACAGCAATTTATAAATTGATTTATTAAAAGAAAAGAAGCCCCGCAAGGGGCTTTTTTAATGCCTGCGGGCTTGGTTCAGATCGGGAGTGACCAAAACCACAGGAAAGAGAAACAACCCGCTACAGCGCAAATCTGAAGCATTCAAGACACACAATAAAAATTACACTTGTTTACATATATTGTTTTGTACTAACAAATCAATTTAGGTATAATGTTTTTATTAAGTCGATTGGCGACTTAAATTAAAAAGGTATTGAATTATGAACGACCAAAATAACAATGATGCAATCAAAGCAGAACGCTTAAACCGTTATGAAGAACGCCAACAAAACCGCTTAGATCGTTATGAAGCTTTAGCTGATAAAGCAACAGTAAAAAGCACAGTATTGGCGACACGTTCAAATCAAATGGTTGAATGTATACCGTTTGGACAGCCAGTTTTAGTTGGTCATCATAGTGAAAAACGAGATAGAAACTTTCGTTCTAAAATTCACTCTATTATGGGTAAATCAGTTCAGGAAATGAAGAAAGCCGAATACTATCAAAATAAAGCTGATAGCGTAGGCAAGGGCGGTATTTCAAGTGACGA
This sequence comes from Acinetobacter sp. WCHAc010034, assembly GCF_001696615.3. Taxonomy (NCBI): domain Bacteria; kingdom Pseudomonadati; phylum Pseudomonadota; class Gammaproteobacteria; order Moraxellales; family Moraxellaceae; genus Acinetobacter; species Acinetobacter sp. WCHAc010034. The sequence goes on from NZ_CP032278.1 coordinate 14,439, forward strand.
CCCTAATGCAATAGAAAAACTTAAAAGCAAGCTTGAGAAGTTACAGCAGGCGCAAGAGTTAATGAAAAAGGCTAACAAGTTAATTAAAAAATTTCCCGAACACAATGCACGTTTAGAGGGATTAATTGAACTTGGATTCTCTGAAGAAAAAGCTATAGACGTATTAAATCCTAAATATGGCTCAATTGGTTTTGCAAGCTATTCACTTCAGAATAATAATGCTGAAATTAACCGCTTGAAAAAGCGTATTGCAGAATTGCAAACACTTGAAAATAGAACTTCAAATGAAGTTGAGAACGATCTTTATAAATATACAGAATGCAAAATAGAAAACCGTTGCATGTTTATATTTGATGGTAAACCTACGGAAGAAATACGCCAAATTTTAAAAAGTAATGGTTTTAAATGGTCGCCAAGTCGGGGCGCTTGGGTACGCCAGTTAAATGCAAATGGGATATACGCATCTAAACGAGTAATAAGCCTTATAGATCAAATATAATAAAGTAAGCCCTGCGGGGCTTTCTTTACTAATCAATGAAGCAATTTAAGGAAAGGTTAAAATGATTGAAAAATTATCTTTTGTTGGGCTAAAGGTGATCGAGTGTTTTAAAGATGCTGGGTTAGATCAAGTTTACATTGATGATAAAATAGAGGAGTTTTCTACATTAAATAATTATGCATCATTACACAAAGCGCTAAGAATACTTGATGATAAAAACATGCACAGACTAGCCCAAAAACTAGGTGTACATATTGAAGATTTAGAATCAACATTACTGGTTTTAAATCAAATATAGAAACCAAAAAAGTGGTGATAAAGTCGCCCGCAATTTTTTTGCGGGTGATATTCCAATGAAGCAAAAAAATTGCGGTTCATTGCGAATCAAATTTATGGATATGCAAAAAAGCATAGTCTTAACAGGTAAGAGCTAACATAAAGTTATTGAGGTCACTAATATGAATAATGCACAGTTCAAAATAGAATGCTTTAAGAATGGCTTATACAGTCGGGAACAGGTTATAGATTTTTATAATGTAGTCTATGAAGAAAATACAAAGTTCAATAAGCGTGATGCTCAATTATGGATGAATGGCAAAACTTCATATATCTATACAATAGATCAAACAGCTATAGATATGATCAATATGTTAAATAAAATTAGAGCCGAACTAATTGCAGAAGAAAGCGAAAGAATCCAAAAAGGCAAACCAAGATACACTAAGCTTTTTAAATCTGAAGTTGATTTATGGGCGGTACACAATGAACTTTTGAATCTACCATTAAACTTTTATCACTCAATATTGTTAGAGTTGAAAGTAACTGAATTAGATTACTATGAGAACATAGAGCAAATGGAAAATTTTAATGAAAAACACTAAGTATAAATCTAAAATTCTGATGATAATTATTTATACACTTGTAGGAATGTTGGCAGGGTATAACATTGGGAATTTTATAAGTAGCCACTGGTACAATGATCTTGGACAACCAAATCAAGATTTTTACGAAATGATTAAAATATTTTTTAATCTAGCTACAACTTTGCTATTTGGTACTGCCTGCTTATATATTTTTAAAGATGATATTAAAAACTAAACTCTAGGCGGTATCAATAGAGCAAAGTGTCTACTTTGCGAACTGAAGAAATATAAAAATTCTTCCCTCCCTGATTACCGTTGCAAGGTTCAAGCGAAGCCGACAAAATCTGTGATTTTGTCGAGCTGACCGCAGAACCGCAACTACTCCCCTTTGCCCCTAAGCGGGACTTACAAAGCAATCCCGCAGGGTTGCGACAAAATATAAGATATTTCAATTTTAGTCATTCAGCAGTAACACTTCCTGAATTATCAACTAAAGTGCTTTTTGATTTTTTTGCTTGTTCACGATCATTAATAAATTTGTCACCTGAAGCTTTCAAACTATCAAAATAACTTGGGTTATTTTTTGCATTTTCAATAGCACTTAAAAGCATCCCAGTGATAATGCCTTTATCTTCAGATGGGAAGTCTACCATTTCAAAAAGAGCGCCAATTGTAATAAGCTTGTGTTCACGTTTTTTTCGATCTTTAGCTTGTGCAACTTGGACTTCTTTTTTTAAACCTGCAAGAAGTTTTTTTTCATCCTCCTTGATTTTTTCCAGTTCTAAACGAGCTTTATATTTTTTAAACTCATTTTTCATAATCCGTTCAAAAGAACTAATTTGCTGTTTCGTTGGCGTACCTGATTCAATGTTAGAAACTAAAGTTAAGATAATTTCTTCAGTTTGACTTTTGTTCTCAAGTTTTTTTAAACGATCAATTTCTTCAGTGACGAATTTTTTTTGATCTTCAGTAAATTTAAAATCCTCAATATTCATTTTCTTAATCCAAAAGTTATAAGGTGATCAAATAATATCACAATGAAAAATTAAAAAATCCCAAAAAAATACAAAGCAACAAAAAACTATAAGAGTTCGCAAAGGCAATAGCACTGTCAATATTTTTCAGACTGAACGGAAGCCATAGGCTCACGGCTCATCTGAAAACATATTGATCAGCAAAAATCAAAAAAACACACTAATCCTAAAGGGGGTGTAAACGAAGTGTCTACCCCCGATGACCCACTGGCGAAGTGTAGGGATTCATAAGGGAATTATTCCCTTATGTGGGGCTTGGGGTGAAACCCCATATCTATATAAAAATAAATTACAAAAAAAGCCAAAAATCAGCCCCAAAAACCGCTTTTAAAATCAATGCCTTGCATTGCTTCAAAATCGGACAAATGCAAGCATTTGTTTTGTCACTTGTAGCGAATATATAGAGAGGTTATCATGACTATAGCAGTAGGAATGCACGCTTCCGCGTTTCTCTCCGAGAAACAGAAAAAGCAAAAGCAAAAAAGGCATAAAATGGCGATCTATCACTTATCAGTTAAGACAGGCAGGCAATACGGTTCTACAGGAACTCGTGGCGCAAATCATTACGCCTACATTAACCGTGATGGAAAGTATAAAAGAGATGATTTAGAAAATATTAAATCTGGAAATTTACCGTCATGGGCTACTGATGCAAAACACTTTTGGAAGTCAGCAGATAAGAATGAGCGTATTAATGGGCGTGTTTATACTGAATTAGAAATTTCATTACCTAGAGAACTTAATAAAGAACAAAGAGAAGAATTAGTAGAGAAATTTGTTGAAAAAACTTTAGGTGAAAACTTCACTTATTCTTATGCAATTCATAGTCCTCTAGCTAGTGATGGTCAGCAAAACCCGCATGTTCACCTTATGTTTTCTGAAAGAAAATTAGACGGTATAGAGCGTGACGAAGTAAAGCATTTTAAGCGTTATAATCCAGTAAACCCTGAAAAGGGCGGTGCGGGTAAAGATCGTTATTTTTCTTCTAAAATGTTTGTGGTTGATACCCGCCTAGAATGGGCTAACCATGTAAATGATTTTTGTGAAAACTTAGGTATTGATGCACGTATTGATCATAGAAGTTTTAAAGAGCAAGGTATTGAATTGTCTAGCCAAAACTTTAGAGCTGATTACGTTAGCAGTCACAAATACCATATCAATGAAAATATTAAGCAAGTACGTCATCAAAATGGTGAAATAATAATTGAGCGCCCAAGCGAAGCAATTAAAGCATTAACTTCTAATCAATCTGTTTTTTCAGTGCGTGAGCTAGAGCGTTTTTTAATGGCTCATACAGATGGTGAAGAACAATATTTAAAAGCTTATGAATCGGTAATAACTTGCCCTGATATGGCTACTTTATATGGTAAAGATAAAGTCGTATTTTCTTCTAAAGAGCTTGTAGGTATTGAGGAATCAATCTCAACATTTATCTATAATGCTAATGAGGAAAGCCGTATTCAAAAACCATTTAATCTAGTTGAGAAATTACCTTTAAATGCGGTACGTGTTGCTGAAACAAGAACATTTAATAGTGAGCAAGAAAAAGCATTCTATACCTTAACTTCTACCGATCGGATTACATTGTTGAATGGTTCTGCGGGCACAGGTAAATCATACGTTCTAAGTGCCGTTTCTGAAGCCTATAAAGAATCTGATTATCAAGTATATGGAATCGCATTACAGGCAATTACAGCTAAGGCTATAGCGAATGATTGTGATATTCCAAGTAGTACAATTGCTTCTTTCTTGTCTAAGTATGATAGCGGTAATTTAGAAATAAATAATAAAACTGTATTGATCTTGGATGAAGCAGGCATGGTCGGTTCAAGAGATATGCAACGCTTGCTTATGCTTGTAGAAAAACACGATGCACAAATAAAATTAGTTGGTGATAGTTACCAGTTAAGTGCAGTAAGTGCGGGTCATGTATTTGCAAATATTCAAGAAAACTTAGATAAGAAAAATATTGCTTCACTAGAGGATATTCAACGTCAGAAACATGCCAAAGAATCTGACAAGATGATTCAAGCATCTAAATATCTTTCTAAGCATGAAGTAGGTAAAGCAATAGATATTTATAAATCTATTAATATGGTTAATGAATACGAATCTCATGATCTAGCTTTAGCTAAAACTGTTAAGTCATGGAGTGAAGATTCTAGCGAAAGTAAATTAATGCTTGCTCATTCAAATAGTGATGTGAATGAACTAAATCGAATGGCTAGAGCATTGCTTATCAAACAAGGTAAGCTTAATCCTGAAAGTGTTTCTGTGAAAAACTATCAAGGTGATTTAGATATTTCCATCGGTGAGAAAATTGTATTCAAACAAAATAATTCACAGATGAAAGTTAGTAATGGTGAACTGGCTAAAGTAATAGGTTTTGAAAAGGATAAATTCAATAATCCTAAAGCTATGATGGTTCAAATGGAAAGTGATAGCAGAATTGTTAGAGTTGATTTAAAGGAATATGACCAGTTCAAACATGGCTATGCAAATACTATTCACTCATCACAAGGTATGACTGTAGATAGTGCTTATATTGTAGCTAGTGAAAATATGAATGCTAATTTAACTTATGTTGCTTTAACTCGACATAAGCAAAATATTCAAATCAATTATAGTGCTTTAACTTTTGCAACTAATGAAAAAGAAACTGTTAAGACCCCTGACGGTAAAGTTTCTTATGACCATAATTACAAACCAGTAGAAAGAGAAGTAACGGCTTTTGAAAACTTCAAAAAGGTACTTGGACGTTCAGAAACTAAAGAGTTCTCTACAGACTTCACACTTGTAGAATCTAAAGATAATTTAATGAAGTCTTATTTAAATGATCATAGATTGCATTTAGAGAATAAGCGTGAATTGTTTGGAATAAATAGCAAGCTGTATTCATTGACCAGTGAAAATAAAACATTCACTAAAGAAGAAATCGTTTCTGAAGTTAGAGCAAGTTTGAAATCTAAAGCCTTACTTGGTGACGAGATCGTTAAGTTTAACGGCAATATGAATATAGCAAAAGGTGAGCTTGTAAAACTTACTAATGATCTTGAGATTAAAACAGGACTATTTAAAAAGGTAACTTTTGAAAAAGGTACTGAATTAAAAGTTATTGATGCTTATAAAGTTAAAGATAAGCCAGTAATGAAAGCACGAATTAAAAATGAAGAATACGAGATTCCTTTCAATAAATTGAATCTTGAATATTCAGATAAATACTTTAATGAGTTTAAAGACCAGTCAAAAGCTAGATTCGATTCACGGCATAAAACTGAAGTCTATACAGAGTTTAGAGAACAGCTTTTAAAGCAAAAAGCGAATGCACCAAAAGACAATTTGAATGCACCTAATCAGCGTATTAAAAACCCAAATACGCCTAATCGAAACACACCTAAATATTAAATGAGGGCGGTTTTATGAATAATTTTATACATAATGGAAAAATTGTTAGTCCTGATGATGAAGTATTAACACAGGCAATTTTGCAAGAGTGTTATCAAAAAGGGATTAGACCTATTTGCGCTTGTCTGCCACAAAAAAACATTGAAATGTATATCGCTAAAATTGGCGAAAACTTTGTTTTAAAGCGTATGCCTAACAGCGCAGATCAGCACGACTTTAGTTGCCTAAGCTATGAGCCACCTACTGAAATTTCAGGACTAGGCGAGGTTATTGGGGAAGCTATCAAGACAGATGAAACAGGGGCAAGTGTTTTAAAGTTTGAGTTCAGTTTGTCAAAAAGCAATGTATCCAAACAAGCGCCTACGCCAAGTGATACACCTAAAGATACTGTAAAAGCTGAAACAACAAAATTGACCTTAAAAGGGACGTTAGATTACTTGCTTGAAGAAGCTTTGTTAAACCGCCACCAACCGAACATGAAGCATAATTGGTTTCAATTTCGCAAGGCATTAAAAGTAGCTTTGAATGATAAAAAGAATAAAAAAGATGATTTAAGTGGATTGGTTTATATCCCTGAATATTACGACCAAACCAAACACAATGAGATTGAAGCCCGAAGAAAAGCAGAGTTGGCAGACCTGAAAGTTAAAGGCAATAAACGCCCATTAAAAATATTTATTGGTGTGATTAAGTCTATTGAAGATGCACGTTTTGATGGGGGCAGAATCATTCTAAAACATGCCCCAACCTTGCATTTATTTATGGATGCAAAAATGTATAGCCGAGTTAATAAACGCTTTGAAGCCGAGCTTGAGCAGGCGCATTATCAAGACGATGTAAACCTATTAGCAATTGGGACTTTTGGATTTGCGGATAGTGGTATCGCAAAGATTGAAGAAATTGCTCTAGTGCCTTTAAATCAAACTTGGCTACCATTTGAGAGCTTGGGTGAAAAAGAACTCTTAGACACGCTTACAATGCAGAATAGGTCATTCATTAAGTGCTTGCGATATAATCTAAGCCCTAAAAGTCCAATTGCAAACGTATTGCTTACAGACACCAACCCACCAACGGCATTTTACTTAATCAATGATCAGACTGAAGATTCTTATATTACTGAAGCAAAGGAATTGATTGCTTCAAGTGAGTTCACATCAATTCTGGTCAATGTCGATCGGGACGTTGTAGACATTCCACCACCTGAAAATAAACCGTTGTTAGGCTATAACAATCATACTGACACCGCAGTTAATAGTTAAGGATTCATATATGGATTACCAAGAACAGGAACAATTTAAAATTTTTGCGGGCTTTGTCGCTTTTCTGATAGCTGTTTTTTGCTTTCTAGTATGGAAAGGCTCAAGTGCCGTAGGTTTAGATTTTGCCACTGGAATGAAGTCTAGTGTTGGCTTAATTGCTTTGGTAGTGGCGCTGTACTTTGCTATCAAATGGGATATACCTAAAGCTATGCTTTACCCTACGGTAGCTGTTTTATTGGTTGTCTGCTTATTCCCTGCATTAAATTATTATGCGCTTGAAGCTTCAGAAAAATCATTTAATCAAACAACTAATTTTCTTGGTCAGCCAGTACAAGAATTTTCAGCGACCACAATTACCGTTATGTGGGGCATGTGGTATATGAAAGCGGTTTACATGCTTGTAGCGGGCTTAATTGGAGTTGTTCTACAAAGAATTAGGTATCCTGAAGAAAATTATTTTTAAGCGTACTAAGCAAAAAAAGCCAGTTCTATACTGGCTTTTTTATTTTTCTAAAAGGTTGTTAGAGGTGGTCCCACTTGTTTGAACAACTAAAAGCGTATTTATAAGTGATATTCCGCTCTAGTTAAGCCACCTTGTTTTGTTGGGGTAGCTGATCATAGTAAAACTCATTTGGTGTCATTTTGTCTAGACTCGAATGAGGTCGTTTCAAATTATAAAACTCAAAATATGCACTTAATTGCTTTTTCGCATCTGTGACACTGCTATAAGCTTTGAGATACACCTCTTCATATTTAACGCTCCGCCATAATCGTTCAACCATCACATTATCTACCCATCGACCTTTACCATCCATACTGATTTGAATGCCATTTGATTTCAATACATCAATAAATGCATCACTGGTAAACTGGCTGCCTTGGTCTGTATTAAATATTTCAGGTCGACCATATTTTTCAATCGCTTCATTTAAAGCCGAAATACAAAAATCCACCTCCATACTAATCGATACTCTATGCGCAAGTACCTTGCGGCTATGCCAATCAATCACAGCACATAAATAAACAAAGCCTTTTGCCATAGGGATATACGTTATATCCGTAGACCACACTTGATTACTGCGCTGAATAGCCAATCCTTTGAGCAGATATGGATATTTACGGTGAGCTTGATTAGCCTGGCTTAAATTTGGTTTGCAATATAACGCCTGAATACCCATTTTCTTCATTAAAGTACGTGTATGACGTCGTCCTATATGATGTCCTTGACGATTCAACAAATCACGCATCATACGACTGCCTGCAAAAGGATATTGCATATGTAATTCATCAATACATCGCATCAGCTTCAGATCTGATGCACTCACAGGTTTTGGGCGATAGTAATAACAACCACGGGAGACTTTCAGCAGCTTAGCTTGCTTAGATACTGAAATCTGAAGTGAGTCGTCGATTAACTTTTGTGGTTGAAGCGGCCCAGTTTCTTCAACACACCTTCTAAAAAATCAATTTCTAATGCCTGCTCACCGATTTTTGCATGTAGTTTTTTTAGATCGATGGGTGGTTCTGTTGGAGCTTTTGATTGATCGAAAGCTTGCGAGGAAGCTGAGATCAATTGATTTTTCCAGTCAATAATTTGGTTTTGATGAACATCAAACTCAGCACTCAATTCAGCAAGTGTTTTTTCTGCTTTAATCGCAGCAAGTGCTACCTTAGCTTTAAAATCATTTGAATGATTTCTTCTTGGTCTACGTGCCATAAAATACTCCATATATTGATGTTTATAACATCATTTGAGGAGCAGAATATCACTTATAGGAGTTGTTCAAATTTACGGATCCATCTCTGTTTTTAGTCTAAGTTTCTTTTAATGATGATTTTGTATTTATTATGGTCACGCTTTCCACGTTGCCCTGAAAAATATATTCCTGAAGTAGATACATTGTCTGAATTAATCAAAACAAATGGTAAATTTTGTTTCGCTAGAGTGATATAAGCTTCAACACAATCTTTTAACTCATTGTTTTTTTGATCTTTTGGCAAGTCAGCTACGATAAAGCCAACATTAAGTTGATGCTTTTCAAATGTTTCAATAGCTTCACGTTGATCTGCGTCATAGTGAATTTTATTAATTAGTCTAGATATACAAATTGAAATAATTTCATAAACAAGAATTGCGAGTGCTAAAAACATCCCCGCAAAAACTGTAATTTCTTTGCTAAAAATTACACCTAAGTATTCACTTATAATGAATTTAATAAAAATAACTAAAGCTACAACGAAAATCAAAATTTTCAGTATGTTTAGAAGAGATGGATCCGTAAATTTGAACAACTCCTATAAGTGATATTCTGCTCCTCAAATGATGTTATAAACATCAATATATGGAGTATTTTATGGCACGTAGACCAAGAAGAAATCATTCAAATGATTTTAAAGCTAAGGTAGCACTTGCTGCGATTAAAGCAGAAAAAACACTTGCTGAATTGAGTGCTGAGTTTGATGTTCATCAAAACCAAATTATTGACTGGAAAAATCAATTGATCTCAGCTTCCTCGCAAGCTTTCGATCAATCAAAAGCTCCAACAGAACCACCCATCGATCTAAAAAAACTACATGCAAAAATCGGTGAGCAGGCATTAGAAATTGATTTTTTAGAAGGTGTGTTGAAGAAACTGGGCCGCTTCAACCACAAAAGTTAATCGACGACTCACTTCAGATTTCAGTATCTAAGCAAGCTAAGCTGCTGAAAGTCTCCCGTGGTTGTTATTACTATCGCCCAAAACCTGTGAGTGCATCAGATCTGAAGCTGATGCGATGTATTGATGAATTACATATGCAATATCCTTTTGCAGGCAGTCGTATGATGCGTGATTTGTTGAATCGTCAAGGACATCATATAGGACGACGTCATACACGTACTTTAATGAAGAAAATGGGTATTCAGGCGTTATATTGCAAACCAAATTTAAGCCAGGCTAATCAAGCTCACCGTAAATATCCATATCTGCTCAAAGGATTGGCTATTCAGCGCAGTAATCAAGTGTGGTCTACGGATATAACGTATATCCCTATGGCAAAAGGCTTTGTTTATTTATGTGCTGTGATTGATTGGCATAGCCGCAAGGTACTTGCGCATAGAGTATCGATTAGTATGGAGGTGGATTTTTGTATTTCGGCTTTAAATGAAGCGATTGAAAAATATGGTCGACCTGAAATATTTAATACAGACCAAGGCAGCCAGTTTACCAGTGATGCATTTATTGATGTATTGAAATCAAATGGCATTCAAATCAGTATGGATGGTAAAGGTCGATGGGTAGATAATGTGATGGTTGAACGATTATGGCGGAGCGTTAAATATGAAGAGGTGTATCTCAAAGCTTATAGCAGTGTCACAGATGCGAAAAAGCAATTAAGTGCATATTTTGAGTTTTATAATTTGAAACGACCTCATTCGAGTCTAGACAAAATGACACCAAATGAGTTTTACTATGATCAGCTACCCCAACAAAACAAGGTGGCTTAACTAGAGCGGAATATCACTTATAAATACGCTTTTAGTTGTTCAAACAAGTGGGACCACCTCTCTCGCATTTGCGGGGTTTTTAATGCTGAATAAAAGGAAAACTTGATGGAATTGCCCAATATTATTCAACAATTTATTGGAAACAGCGTTTTAGAGCCAAATAAAATTGGTCAGTCGCCATCGGATGTTTATTCTTTTAATCGAAATAATGAAACTTTTTTTCTTAAGCGATCTAGCACTTTATATACAGAGACCACATACAGTGTCTCTCGCGAAGCGAAAATGTTGAGTTGGCTCTCTGAGAAATTAAAGGTGCCTGAACTCATCATGACTTTTCAGGATGAGCAGTTTGAATTAATGATCACTAAAGCGATCAATGCAAAACCAATTTCAGCGCTTTTTTTAACAGACCAAGAATTGCTTGCTATCTATAAGGAGGCACTCAATCTGTTAAATTCAGTTGCTATTATTGATTGTCCATTTATTTCAAACATTGATCATCGGTTAAAAGAGTCAAAATTTTTTATTGATAACCAACTCCTTGACGATATAGATCAAGATGATTTTGACGCTGAATTATGGGGAGACCATAGAACTTACCTAAGTCTATGGAATGAGTTAACTGAGACTCGTGTTGAAGAAAGATTGGTTTTTTCTCATGGCGATATCACGGATAGTAATATTTTTATAGATAAATTCAATGAAATTTACTTTTTAGATCTTGGCCGTGCTGGGTTAGCTGATGAATTTGTAGATATATCCTTTGTTGAACGTTGCCTAAGAGAGGATGCCTCGGAGGAAACTGCTAAAATATTTTTAAAGCATTTAAAAAATGATAGACCTGACAAAAGGAATTATTTTTTAAAACTTGATGAATTGAATTGATTCTAAGCATTATCTAAAAATACTTAATTGTCTTTTAACGTCGCTAAATTTTAAATAAATAAGTGAAGAGTGTTAGTGGAGCCACTGATTTAAAGTTGGCAGAGTAAAACTTGAAGTGCGACATAAACCACCTAATTAATTTAAAGGGTTTATGGAGTATATAAAATTGTCATACCATCATCTTAACTTTGAAGATCGTACTGCATTAATGCTTGAGTCAAGAAAAGAAGGCTTTTCAGCCAGAAAATTTGCTGAACTCATTAAAAGACATCCTAGTACGATCTATCGTGAGCTTAAAAGAAATAGCATCAATGACGTTTATCAAGCTCGATATGCTTCTGATAACACTTTTGCTAGACGTAGACGTGGTCACAGAAAACTCAAAATCGATTCAATCCTCTGGAAATTTATTGTTGAAGCGATCCGTTGTTTATGGTCTCCTCAGCAAATAGCAAAGCGTTTAAAGACATTTCCTGATTTGGATCAAACAATGAATGTAAGCCATACAACGATTTATTCAACGATACGAGCATTACCCAAGGGTGAGTTGAAAAAAGACTTATTATCCTGTCTACGTCATGAAAATAAAAAGCGAAAAGCTAACGGTGAACCTAAAAAAGATTCTATATTACAGGATATTAAAACTATTCATGAGCGCCCAGCCGAAGTTCAAGAAAGAAAAATACCGGGTCATTGGGAAGCTGATTTAATTAAAGGTAAAGACAATAAAAGTTCGATAGCAACACTTATTGAACGAAATACACGGCTCTGTATCTTGGCAACATTACCTGATGCAAAGGCAGAATCAGTGCGCAAGGCTTTAACTGAAGCTCTGAAATATTTACCTGCAGAACTGCGTAAAACGTTGACCTATGACCGTGGACGTGAGATGTCAGAACATAAAATACTCGAAGAAGATTTAGGCATAGATGTATATTTCTGTGACCCACATTCACCCTGGCAAAAAGGCACATGCGAAAATATGAATGGTTTAATTAGGCAATATTTACCTAAAGGGATTGATTTAAATCAGGCAGATCAGCATTATTTAAATCAAGTTGCCATGTCACTGAATACTCGTCCTAGAAAGGCGTTAGATTGGCTTACACCATTAGAGAAATTTGCTCAGCTTGTTGATTATCATATGGCTTTTGAAACTGTCGCACCTCATGTTTGAATTCGCCCCATATTTTTGCTACAGTGAACCAAATTAAGATCATCTATTTACTAGGCCTCGCATTTGCGGGGTTTTTAATGCTGAATAAAAGGAAAACTTGATGGAATTGCCCAATATTATGCACCCGGTCGCGAAGCTGAGCACCGCATTAGCCGCTGCATTGATGCTGAGCGGGTGCATGCCCGGTGAAATCCGCCCGACGATTGGCCAGCAAATGGAAACTGGCGACCAACGGTTTGGCGATCTGGTTTTCCGCCAGCTCGCACCGAATGTCTGGCAGCACACTTCCTATCTCGACATGCCGGGTTTCGGGGCAGTCGCTTCCAACGGTTTGATCGTCAGGGATGGCGGCCGCGTGCTGGTGGTCGATACCGCCTGGACCGATGACCAGACCGCCCAGATCCTCAACTGGATCAAGCAGGAGATCAACCTGCCGGTCGCGCTGGCGGTGGTGACTCACGCGCATCAGGACAAGATGGGCGGTATGGACGCGCTGCATGCGGCGGGGATTGCGACTTATGCCAATGCGTTGTCGAACCAGCTTGCCCCGCAAGAGGGGATGGTTGCGGCGCAACACAGCCTGACTTTCGCCGCCAATGGCTGGGTCGAACCAGCAACCGCGCCCAACTTTGGCCCGCTCAAGGTATTTTACCCCGGCCCCGGCCACACCAGTGACAATATCACCGTTGGGATCGACGGCACCGACATCGCTTTTGGTGGCTGCCTGATCAAGGACAGCAAGGCCAAGTCGCTCGGCAATCTCGGTGATGCCGACACTGAGCACTACGCCGCGTCAGCGCGCGCGTTTGGTGCGGCGTTCCCCAAGGCCAGCATGATCGTGATGAGCCATTCCGCCCCCGATAGCCGCGCCGCAATCACTCATACGGCCCGCATGGCCGACAAGCTGCGCTGAGCCATGGCTGACCACGTCACCCCCAATCTGCCATCGCGCGATTTCGATGTGACAGAGGCGTTTTATGCGAAGCTGGGCTTTGCGACGAGTTGGAAGGATCGCGGCTGGATGATCCTGCAGCGCGGCGGTTTGCAGCTCGAATTCTTCCCCTATCCTGACCTCGACCCAGCTACGAGCTCGTTCGGCTGTTGCCTGCGGTTGGATGATCTCGATGCCATGGTGGCATTGGTGAACGCGGCGGGAGCCGAGGAAAAAAGCACCGGCTGGCCGCGCTTCAAAGCTCCGCAACTGGAGGCGAGCGGCCTGAGGATCGGCTACCTGATCGATCCCGACTGCACGCTGGTGCGGCTGATCCAGAACCCCGACTGACCGCATGCCCGCGAAAATCAAGATTTGCGGGATCAGCACACCCGAGGCGCTCGATGCGACCATCGCGGCGCGGGCGGACTATGCCGGGTTGGTGTTCTATCCAGCGTCGCCCCGTGCGGTTACGTCGAATGTCGCGGGCGCTTTGACATCGCGCGCAGCTGGCCAGATCGCCATGGTCGGTTTGTTCGTCGATGCGGATGATGCTGTCATCGCCGACGCACTGGTGGCAGCCAAGCTGAACGCGCTGCAGCTGCACGGTTCGGAATCGCCCGAACGCGTGGCCCAGTTGCGCGCGCGGTTTGGCAAGCCGGTGTGGAAGGCGCTGCCCGTCGCCAGCGCCAGCGATGTCGCACGCGCCGCAGCCTATGCCGGGGCGGCGGACTTGATCTTGTTCGACGCCAAGACCCCCAAAGGCGCGCTGCCCGGCGGCATGGGGTTGGCGTTCGACTGGTCGCTGCTGGCCGGATATCGCGGTGCCTTGCCGTGGGGGCTGGCAGGCGGGCTAAATCCGACGAATGTTGCCGAGGCGATTGCGCGCACCGGAGCGCCGCTGGTCGATACCTCCAGCGGCGTCGAAAGCGCGCCGGGCGTCAAGGATACCGACAAGATTACCAATTTCGCCTTTGCGGTGCGCTTGGCCTAAATCGCGTCGATCAATAGGCGTCGTTCAGCGCAAAGATCGGCTTGCGGGTGCGCCACTGCCCTCGGGTGAAGTCGGGAAAATCTAACGTGCGATTGCCCTCAGCAATCGATTGTTCCGACAGAGGCGTGATCGCGCTCCAGGCCAGCGCGTCGTAAATGTCGATTGGCATCGGGGCCTTGGCCTTCAGCGCCTCGACAAAAGCGTGGATCACGAACCAGTCCATCCCGCCATGCCCGGCCCCTGCCGCCAGATCGGCGTAGCGTTTCCATAGCGGGTGATCGTATTTCGCAAACCAGCCCTCGGCAGGCTCCCAGCGGTGCGGCTGTGGGCTCTTGCCCTCCAGATAGATCGACTTGTTGACGTCCATCCACAGCCCCTCGGTGCCTTGCACCCGAAAGCCGAGAGAATAGGGGCGCGGCAGCGAGGTGTCGTGGCACAGCATGATCGTTTCACCATTAGTGCAGCCGATCATGGTGTTGACCACATCACCCAGTGCGAATTTCACCTCGGCGTTGGGATGATCGGCAGAGCCGTTCTTGACGACATAATCATGCAGCCCGCGCGCCTTACAGCCGAAGCCGCCAGCGCCCGCTTCGCCCGGCAACGCGACCTTCAGGGTGCGGGTCTGCGGCGGGTAGCACACGCCGGCATCGGCGCAGCCCTGGTACTTCACGGTCAGGGTGGTCGCGCTCGCGCCGGCCGCGGGCGTGCCGGTGAGGGTGCCGAGCAATTCCTTGCGGTAGGTTTCGACGTCGCCGAAGAATTCGTCGCGGTAGGCCTTGCCCTTCGGCAGCGCCATGGTCGCGCCGGTGAAGGCGGCATCGGCCTTGACCGAGGTGCGGTGCCGGTACAGGTAATAGCCGTCGGCGATCCGCCAGCGCACCTCGATGCGGTCCGGCGCGGTGGCCTGCGCGGACAGGACGAAGACCTCGTCGACCGGCGGCAGTTCGAAGTCCTGGGCGACGGCCGAGGTCGCGGGCAGCGCAAGCAGCAGGGCGAGCCCGGCCAGCCAGCGGCGCAGGCGGATCGTGGATGCGGTCATTGGCTCAGTTTACCGGTCGGCTCTCGGCGGCCAGCCATTGCAGGTATTCGGGCAGGCCGGACGCGGCTTCGACCGCGAGCAGCTCCGGGAGTTCGTAGGGATGCAGTTGGCGCAGGCGTTCCTGCAGGGCGGGGTAGGCCTCGGCACTGGTCTTGACCAGCAGCAGGACCTCGGCCGCGGCCTCGACCTTGCGTTGCCAGCGATAGACCGAACGCAGGCCGGGCAGGAGGTTGACGCAGGCGGCCAGGCGCTCGGCCACCAGCGCGGTGGCGATGCGCTCGGCGCTGTCGGCGTCGGGACAGGTGCAGAAGCAGATCAGGGCGCTCACCGGCATAGGGTAGCGGCTGCCCCGATCCGGCGGGCCTGGCGGACATCCGCGTGCGGCCCTTGAAAGTCGGCGGGCCCGCCCCATCTCGGTGGCATGCCGGGTTCGCCCGGTTCTGTTGTCCGCGGTTTGGCACTCGCTTCGCGCGACTGCTAAAATCGCCGGGTTTTTCCACGTCAATCAACCATTTACCGAGGTTGCCATGTCCAATATCAAGCCGCTGCACGACCGCGTGGTCATCAAGCGCATGGAAGAAGAGAAGCTGTCCGCCGGCGGGATCGTGATCCCGGATTCGGCCACCGAGAAGCCGATCAAGGGCGAAGTCGTCGCCGTCGGCACCGGCAAGGTGCTGGACAACGGCCAGGTCCGCGCGCCGCAGGTCAAGGTCGGCGACAAGGTGCTGTTCGGCAAGTACAGCGGCACCGAAGTGAAGCTGGACGGCGTCGAGCTGCTGGTGGTGAAGGAAGACGACCTGTTCGCGATCCTCGGCTGATCGCGCGTCGCTCCCACACATTTCTCATCCGAATAATTTTTCGAGGTAATTCGCAATGGCTGCCAAGGACATTCGTTTCGGCGAAGACGCGCGCTCCAAGATGGTGCGCGGCGTCAACGTGCTCGCCAACGCCGTGAAGGCGACCCTCGGCCCGAAGGGCCGCAACGTCGTGCTGCAGAAGAGCTACGGCGCGCCGACCATCACCAAGGACGGCGTCTCCGTCGCCAAGGAAATCGAACTGGCTGACGCGTTCGAGAACATGGGCGCGCAGATGGTGAAGGAAGTCGCTTCCAAGACCTCCGACAACGCCGGCGACGGCACCACCACCGCCACCGTGCTGGCGCAGGCGTTCATCCGCGAGGGCATGAAGGCGGTCGCCGCCGGCATGAACCCGATGGACCTGAAGCGCGGCATCGACCAGGCGGTGAAGGCCGCGGTCGGCGAACTGAAGTCGCTGTCCAAGCCGTCGTCGACCAGCAAGGAAATCGCCCAGGTCGGCGCGATCTCCGCGAACTCGGATGCCAACATCGGCGACCTGATCGCGCAGGCGATGGACAAGGTCGGCAAGGAAGGCGTGATCACGGTCGAGGAAGGCAGCGGCCTGGACAACGAACTCGACGTGGTCGAGGGCATGCAGTTCGACCGCGGCTACCTGAGCCCGTACTTCGTCAACAACCAGCAGTCGATGTCGGCCGACCTGGATGATCCCTTCATCCTGCTGTACGACAAGAAGATCTCCAACGTGCGCGACCTGCTGCCCGTCCTCGAGGGCGTGGCCAAGGCCGGCAAGCCGCTGCTGATCGTGGCGGAGGAAGTCGAAGGCGAAGCGCTGGCGACCCTGGTGGTCAACACCATCCGCGGCATCGTCAAGGTCTGCGCGGTGAAGGCCCCGGGCTTCGGCGACCGTCGCAAGGCGATGCTGGAAGACATGGCGATCCTGACCGGCGGCGTGGTGATTTCCGAGGAAGTCGGCCTGTCGCTGGAGAAGGCCACCATCAAGGACCTCGGCCGCGCCAAGAAGATCCAGGTGTCGAAGGAAAACACCACCATCATCGATGGCGCCGGCGAAGGCGCGGGCATCGAGGCGCGCATCAAGCAGATCAAGGCGCAGATCGAGGAGACCTCCTCCGACTACGACCGCGAGAAGCTGCAGGAGCGCGTGGCCAAGCTGGCCGGCGGCGTTGCGGTGATCAAGGTCGGTGCCGCCACCGAAGTCGAGATGAAGGAAAAGAAGGCGCGCGTCGAAGACGCCCTGCACGCGACCCGTGCGGCCGTCGAGGAAGGCATCGTCCCGGGCGGCGGCGTCGCCCTGATCCGTGCCAAGGCGGCGATCGCCGGCATCAAGGGCGTGAACGAAGACCAGAACCACGGCATCCAGATCGCCCTGCGCGCGATGGAAGCCCCGCTGCGCGAGATCGTGACCAATGCCGGCGATGAGCCGTCGGTCATCCTCAACCGCGTGGTCGAAGGTTCGGGTGCGTTCGGCTACAACGCCGCCAACGGCGAGTTCGGCGACATGATCGAGTTCGGCATCCTGGACCCGACCAAGGTCACCCGCACCGCGCTGCAGAACGCCGCGTCGATCGCGGGCCTGATGATCACCACCGAAGCGATGGTGGCCGAGGCCCCGAAGAAGGACGAGCCGGCGATGCCGGCCGGCGGCGGCATGGGCGGCATGGGCGGCATGGATTTCTAAGCCCCGCGATCCATCAAGCAAGACCACAAAGCCCGGCCTCGTGCCGGGCTTTGTGCGTTCTGGCGTCCGAGGCGGGAGACTTCCTACCCGCCCCGCGGCAATGTCTGACGCGAAGATCAGAAAACGCCGATATGAACGCGTGCTCGCGGGCGCAACCCTGAGCAGCCGTCCCTGCAACGGAGCGCTGCGTGCCGCGCCTGACCGCACCCCGGCGGCAGGCCGAGGTGTGCGCGCCACTGCCGGCCGCCCACGCCGCTGCGCGTTACGCGCGCCACCTGCCCGAGCGCACGCTGCTGTACGCGCTAGTGCAGGCGCACTACCCGGACTTCATCGCGCGTCTTGAGGCCGAAGACCGCCCGCTGCCCGAGTATGTGCGCGAGGAGTTCGAGACCTACCTGCGCTGCGGCGTGCTCGAGCACGGCTTCCTGCGCGTGGTCTGCGAGCACTGTCGTGCCGAGAGGCTGGTGGCGTATTCCTGCAAGAAGCGCGGGCTGTGCCCGAGCTGCGGCGCACGGCGCATGGCCGAGTCGGCGCGGCATCTGGTGGACGAGGTGTTCGGCCCGCGGCCGGTGCGGCAATGGGTGCTGAGTTTCCCGTACCCGTTGCGCTTCCTGTTCGCCAGCAAGCCTGAGGCGATCGGCCCGGTGCTGGGCATCGTG
The DNA here is from genome assembly GCF_001696615.3 of Acinetobacter sp. WCHAc010034. Classification (NCBI taxonomy): domain Bacteria; kingdom Pseudomonadati; phylum Pseudomonadota; class Gammaproteobacteria; order Moraxellales; family Moraxellaceae; genus Acinetobacter; species Acinetobacter sp. WCHAc010034. Next base: position 33,188 of record NZ_CP032278.1, read on the forward strand.
CATCGTGTGATCGCCGGTTGGCTTGCCGATCAGGCCGGCGTGCCGCGGGATACGGCGCAATGCGGCGTGGTGACCCTGATCCAGCGCTTCGGCAGCGCGCTGAATCTCAACATCCACTTCCACATGCTGTGGCTCGACGGCGTGTACGAGGACACCACCGAGCGTCCGCAGCGCAAGCCGCGCCTGCACCGCACCCGTGCGCCCACATCGGCGCAACTGACGGAACTGGCCAACACCATCGCGCATCGCGTGTGCCGGCACCTGTCGCGCCGCGGCTGGCTCGAAGGCGAAGACGAATCCGTGTTCCTGTCCGACAGCGCGGGTAGCGACGACGGCATGGATGGGCTGCGGATGAGTTCGATGACCTACCGCATCGCCACCGGTCGCGACGCTGGCCGCAAGGTCGTCACGCTGCAAACGCTGCCTGGCGACGCCGGTCCGCTGGAGGGCGACGCCGGCAAGGTCGGCGGCTTCTCGCTGCATGCCGGCGTGGCCGCGGAAGCACACGAAAGCCACAAGCTCGAAAAGCTGTGCCGCTACATCACGCGCCCGGCGATCAGCGAGCAGCGGCTATCGATCTCGCCACAGGGCAGGGTGCGTTACCAGCTCAAGACGCCGTGGCGCAATGGCACCACGCATGTCGAATGGGATGCGGTGGACTTCATCGCCAAGCTGGCGGCACTGGTCCCGCCGCCACGCGCGCATCTCACCCGCTTCCACGGCGTATTCGCCCCGAATGCAAACCTGCGCGCGCAGCTGACGCCCTCGGGGCGCGGCAGGCGGCCTGCGGGCGATGCGGCGCCAGTGGACGTCAGCGCCCACGACGAGCCGCGCAGCCCCGAGCAGAAGCGCCGTGCGATGAGCTGGGCGCAACGGCTCAAGCGGGTCTTTTCCATCGACATCACCACCTGCGCCCACTGCGGCGGCGCGGTGCGGATCGTCGCCAGCATCGAAGACCCCAAGGCCATTCGCGCCATCCTCGCCCACTTCGAGAAACACGGCGCGCTGGAGCAAGCGCACTACCGGCCCGCAGCGCGCGCCCCGCCGCCCGCCGCGTGATGAGGCGCCGGCCACACAGCCGGCAGCCAAGCCAGAGTCCGATCCGATGCGGCCACGACCCCGCAGGGCTGCGCTCGGCCCTGTGCCGGGATTCGGTGAGAAATGGCTACGCACTGAGCCGCTGCGTGGCCCCGCGATGTCGAAAACCCACGCATGAACCCCCGATCTGTGCCCGATCTGTGCCCAAAGCGGCGCTTGCGCGGCCGCTTCCTACCCGCCAGACTCGCCAAAAAGGGCGGTTGAACTTCCTATACCCATATCCCACTTTAGGTTTGGCAGCACCTTTTCAATCAGGTGGTTGTTTACACCAATCCAGCTATTGGCCAATTGAATATTGGTTTCGTCTACTTTTTTTGATTTTTTAAACAGCTTGGTAAAACCGAGTGCCAAAACAGGGGGACCATGTAAAAACGTGCTTCCTGTAATGACTGAACCAACTGTGAGTCCTTTACTGACTTTTTGCAATAAGGATGCTTTTTTATGAGCAGTAGACATAAATCTAACCTTGAGTGTAGAGATTTAAAAAAATGTTCCAACTATAAACAACGGAAATTGAAATACAATTGTATATTTGAAGATGTTGACATTTTTTATGGATTTACCCATTTTCTGCAATTTTAATCCACTTTATCATAAGTGAAGCATTGGTATTTGGTGTATAAAGTTCTTAAAAACTTTTATTGAAACATATATCTCATGTTTTTAGAAATCCGATAAATTGAAAACAATGGAGGGCAGAGTAAAACTTGAAGTGCGACATAAACCACCTAATTAATTTAAAGGGTTTATGGAGTATATAAAATTGTCATACCATCATCTTAACTTTGAAGATCGTACTGCATTAATGCTTGAGTCAAGAAAAGAAGGCTTTTCAGCCAGAAAATTTGCTGAACTCATTAAAAGACATCCTAGTACGATCTATCGTGAGCTTAAAAGAAATAGCATCAATGACGTTTATCAAGCTCGATATGCTTCTGATAACACTTTTGCTAGACGTAGACGTGGTCACAGAAAACTCAAAATCGATTCAATCCTCTGGAAATTTATTGTTGAAGCGATCCGTTGTTTATGGTCTCCTCAGCAAATAGCAAAGCGTTTAAAGACATTTCCTGATTTGGATCAAACAATGAATGTAAGCCATACAACGATTTATTCAACGATACGAGCATTACCCAAGGGTGAGTTGAAAAAAGACTTATTATCCTGTCTACGTCATGAAAATAAAAAGCGAAAAGCTAACGGTGAACCTAAAAAAGATTCTATATTACAGGATATTAAAACTATTCATGAGCGCCCAGCCGAAGTTCAAGAAAGAAAAATACCGGGTCATTGGGAAGCTGATTTAATTAAAGGTAAAGACAATAAAAGTTCGATAGCAACACTTATTGAACGAAATACACGGCTCTGTATCTTGGCAACATTACCTGATGCAAAGGCAGAATCAGTGCGCAAGGCTTTAACTGAAGCTCTGAAATATTTACCTGCAGAACTGCGTAAAACGTTGACCTATGACCGTGGACGTGAGATGTCAGAACATAAAATACTCGAAGAAGATTTAGGCATAGATGTATATTTCTGTGACCCACATTCACCCTGGCAAAAAGGCACATGCGAAAATATGAATGGTTTAATTAGGCAATATTTACCTAAAGGGATTGATTTAAATCAGGCAGATCAGCATTATTTAAATCAAGTTGCCATGTCACTGAATACTCGTCCTAGAAAGGCGTTAGATTGGCTTACACCATTAGAGAAATTTGCTCAGCTTGTTGATTATCATATGGCTTTTGAAACTGTCGCACCTCATGTTTGAATTCGCCGTTTTATATCACCAATAAATCTAAATTTTGGTTTTTAAAATGAACTTATTTAAAATATCTAAAACTGTTTATTAGCTTAACTTGTGATTTAAGTTTTTATGAATATAAAATTGTTAATTTATTAGCTTTACAAGTTTATTTAAATTTCATCGTGCAACATTTTTAACCGATTTTATTATCGATGGTATTTTTTTGTCTGCTTTTCTTTTCCTAGTCTTTTATCTATCTGTCAGCCATATAGTATTTTATTAAATTCTTATGGGAAATGACGAATGTTAAATTATCTTAAGAGCTTTAATAATATCAATACTTATTTGATTTTATCGATAATTCTGCTGTTAATCATAATATCTCTAGATTATTTCTAAACTGAATGAATGTTTATAATGAGTGATTCATATTGCTATTGAAATCGCCTTCTCACTTTGAAAGAAGGCGAGGATGAGGGACGGCGAATTCAAACATGAGGTGCGACAGTTTGAAAAGTCTTATGATAATCAACAAGCTGAGCAAATTTCTCTAATGGTGTAAGCCAATCTAACGCTTTTCTAGGACGAGTATTCAGTGACATGGCAACTTGATTTAAATAATGCTGATCTGCCTGATTTAAATCAATCCCTTTAGGTAAATATTGCCTAATTAAACCATTCATATTTTCGCATGTGCCTTTTTGCCAGGGTGAATGTGGGTCACAGAAATATACATCTATGCCTAAATCTTCTTCAAGTATTTTATGTTCTGCCATCTCGCGTCCACGGTCATAGGTCAACGTTTTACGCAGTTCTGCAGGTAAATATTTCAGAGCTTCAGTTAAAGCCTTGCGCACTGATTCTGCCTTTGCATCAGGTAATGTTGCCAAGATACAGAGCCGTGTATTTCGTTCAATAAGTGTTGCTATCGAACTTTTATTGTCTTTACCTTTAATTAAATCAGCTTCCCAATGACCCGGTATTTTTCTTTCTTGAACTTCGGCTGGGCGCTCATGAATAGTTTTAATATCCTGTAATATAGAATCTTTTTTAGGTTCACCGTTAGCTTTTCGCTTTTTATTTTCATGACGTAGACAGGATAATAAGTCTTTTTTCAACTCACCCTTGGGTAATGCTCGTATCGTTGAATAAATCGTTGTATGGCTTACATTCATTGTTTGATCCAAATCAGGAAATGTCTTTAAACGCTTTGCTATTTGCTGAGGAGACCATAAACAACGGATCGCTTCAACAATAAATTTCCAGAGGATTGAATCGATTTTGAGTTTTCTGTGACCACGTCTACGTCTAGCAAAAGTGTTATCAGAAGCATATCGAGCTTGATAAACGTCATTGATGCTATTTCTTTTAAGCTCACGATAGATCGTACTAGGATGTCTTTTAATAAGTTCAGCAAATTTTCTGGCTGAAAAGCCTTCTTTTCTTGACTCAAGCATTAATGCAGTACGATCTTCAAAGTTAAGATGATGGTATGACAATTTTATATACTCCATAAACCCTTTAAATTAATTAGGTGGTTTATGTCGCACTTCAAGTTTTACTCTGCCGACTTTTATGTTGAATTATCATTTTAAAAATGCCTTATAAAAGAAGCTTAATGTGTTTTCTTATATAGGTTTAAACATAATTGTTGTATATCTTAAATCCAATTGATCTTAAAATTTTCCTTTATTTTTTGTTATGAGTGCGAGAAAATTGTCAAAAAGGTCAATCAGACTGGGCGTTAATTTGTTTTGCATACTTTTTCCTATATCGAATTAAAGTCATATAACTAACACCATAATCTTTAGCTATTTGAGTGAAAGGGTATGAATCGTCCTTATTTTTAAGGGTATGAATTAACTCTTTTAGTTTTTCTTCTGTAATCGCAGGCGATCTTCCCTTGTATTTACCTTTCTTTTTTTTAGCTAATTTAATTCCCTCTGCTTGATTCTCACTAATAATACCCCTTTCAAGTTCAGCTACAGCGCCTAATACATGGAGTTGAAACTTATCGAACTTGTCATCTGAATTGGGGGTAAAGTTCAGGTTATTTTTGACAATATGAACAGACACTCCTTTTTTATTTAGCTTTTGAACAATGGTTACAAGGTCAATCAAGCTACGTGCCAATCTAAAAACATCATGAGCGTACACAATGTCCCCACTACGGACATAATCGAACATTTCCTGAAGTGCAGGGCGTTTGGCAGTCTTTCCGCTAAAATGATCAATAAAAGTTTTATCTAGCTCAAAGGGTAGATCATGGAGCTGTCTTTCAGGGTTTTGGTCTTTAGTGGATACACGGATATACCCCACTCTTTGAAAGGGTGTGTTTTTAATTTGATCTTCAATATCTAAATTTTCTTTTTCCATAACCAGTATAACAAAATTAGATAACCTCAATGTTATATCACATTAGATTAACAAAACAACCCTATTGTTATAGGGTTTTTAGGGTGTATTATTATATAACAATAGGGTATACCCTATTGTTATATATCTTCAGGTATAAGGAAAAATAACGATGATTAATTTTAATGATCTAAGCGAATCTGAATTATTAAGGATTGCACAGACTGGCATATCAAACCGTATAGGATTGCGTACTTCAGGACATTTGCCTGAAGATGATAGACAGGCTCTTTCAATGGAGCTTCAGGGCTTGTACGAGCAAGATAGAGAACAGTTGATACAATCAATCAAGAAACATAGTGAAGCCTATAAAAGCGAGCAGAGTAATCAGGAATGAAAATTTTTTGCTGAAGCTAATTATAAGTCTAGTCGTGATTTATGGTTGCTTGGGCGTAGTGTTTGTTTCAGAGAACTTATCAGATAACACTGTAGGCATTATTGGATTTTGTGGACTGATATTACTACCTACAGTTTATAAGTTTGTTGGAACATTCTTTAAGGCACAATGAAAGGGTGATCAATGGACAACCAATACAAACTAAGTGACGAAGAACATAGCCTTGTATTTGAGAAAATTAAAGCTGATTTTCTGAATAACTCACTGTCTATAGTCAGCCCTAAAGTCGTCATTACTGGCGGTCAGCCTGCATCGGGTAAAGGCAAGTTGGCAAGAGATTCTATAGATCAGTTCAAAGATAAAGGCGGGAGTGTAATTATTGACCCCGATCAATTAAGAGCCTATCACCCCAAGTATAATGAACTGCAAAAATTGGATGATAAAACATCTTCAGGATTCACCCACCATGATGCTAAAAAGTGGAGTTTAGAATTAATTGAAGAAGCTATAAGCCATAAGAAAAATATTGTTCTTGACCAAACAAGTGCAGATTTTCAAACCTTAAAAAATACAGTTCAAAATTTCAGAGATAAAGGCTACAAAGACGTTGAATTAAAAATAATGGCTGTGCCTGAAATTACATCACGACAAGGTATATACCATCGTTATGAAATGGAAAAGGCGCTGTATGAAACTGGGCGTTTCGTCAATATTGATATTCATAGTGAAATTTATCACAAGCTAGAAAACACAATAGAACAGTTAAAAGATGAACCCATAGTAGACAAGCTAACCGTTTATGACCGTCACTATAACGCTATTGAACAAAAGGACTTTAAAGCTGAAAGGGAAAGACCATTTTCAGATCAGGAGCGCCAACAGCATGAATATAAATGGTTCAAAGTAATAGAAGCAATGCAAACACGCTTTGCCCCATATACAGAGGTTGAGATTGTAAAGGGGCTTCAGGAAAGTGACAGACTTAAATTGAATAATCAAAAACTGGTTAGTGAAGTGACCCAAGTTGATGAAAGTACAGGTGAGAAAATGGACGTAAAAATAGTCAGTAACTTAACTAGCAACTTACTTGTTGCCAAAGATGATTTTGAAAAACAAGATGGTTATTTATCTAAAAATATCAAAGTTGATGGCGAGGACAATTTAGTTATGTTCCGTCAAAATCGAGATCATCTTGAGTTAATCAATGTTACTAAAAATGAAATGATGCTCGATAAGCCGATCGGTAATCATGATTCAAAACAACCTGAATCTACGGCATTACAGGTTTATATGGAGGTTAAAGAAAAGTTAAATAACCTTGAAAATAAAATTTTAATGAAAGTAGATGAACAGCTATCAAATAAACCTAAAGCGCCTGAAGTGAAAGGAGATAGTAAGGCTGAAGTATCTCAATTTCAAAGCAAAGCCCCAGAGCTAGATAAACACCAAATCATTAAAGAAGTCCGAATACAGCTAAAGCAAGAGGGGAAATTGGGTGCTGATTTTGCTAAGTCAGCTAATGGGCTATCCGTTGCTCATGGTGACTATATCAAGCTCAATGAAGCATACAGTCAAAAAGATGGTTTATTTAAAACCACTAATTTACCTAAAGACGCTGAAATTAAAATCACAGGTCACACAACTAAAAAAGGTGAAACCTATGCAACAGGCGTTCATAACAATTCAAATGTAGAGTTAAAAATCAGAAGTGTTGAAGCCCGCTATGGTGATCAATATGTGAAACGCTATGAAACCAATCCTGAAGTAAAACAGGCTGTAGATCAGAGAGTGATAGCACAGCAAACAACATTTAAATCTTTATCTGCTTCAAGGGTACAGGAGTTAAGCCAGTCAAGCCCAAAGCAGGATAAGCCCACTTCAGGCATGAAATTTTAATATTTCTTTCGCCAGTCATAGGGGTTAATCGGGTTAGGACTTTTCCATAACCCGATTTTTTTTGATCGAGCATTATTCTCTAAATCTATGTATGTTCTATCAGGAAGATTGTAGCGATAAGCCCAAGCGTAGCCACTGGCGACCATTGCTTTATTCACATTTAATTTATTCAAGTACAGCTCACCAAGAAACCTACCATTGTTATCAGTTCCATGCTCTTTAACGAGTACCGTTTTGTTTAAGACCATAGACATTAAATATTGTTTCGATTGTTGACCATAAGGCTGTGTAGGCGAATTTTTAGCATTATTGGCAACTTCAGGGGCATCTATGAATGACAGTCTAACCCGCCATTTAGTGTTGTTTGGTTTTGTGATACTCACAGTATCACCGTCTAAAACGTAAGTGACTTTGCCGTAATAATCAGCGTGACAGTATGCTGAAAACAAAAAAAGGGTAATACAAAAAAGCTTATTCATTTTGGTTCACCATAAAACCGTTTTAGCACGTATGGACTTGCAACTTCATTGCTTGGTCCATACGTGCTAAAACTCTTACTGTGAAAAATCATATCCCGATGCTTGGTCAAAACTGCAAGTATGCAGTCTTAACCAGGCATCTACTTTATTGAATGATTTAAGTGGGTTATGAGTGCGAGGAAATTGTCAAAAAGGTCAATCAGTAGTTTGGATTCTTTTGGCGTAAAATCTTCAATTCTTCTTTGCTAATCGCTTCGTTATTAACGATCTTGCTTTCAATTGAGTTGATTTTATCGTTTGAATTTACAGCCTTGATATAGTCAAGATCGGCTTGACTAAGCTCAGGCATAATTTCACTGGCTTGATAAATCACTACAGGTTCTTTGACTGATTCAGATTGGATCTCTTTTACTACTTTTTTAGCTTCAGGCGCTTTTGAAGTTGTTTGTGTAGTTGTGACTGTATTAATTAAAGGGCTTTCAGGTACTTTAGAAACAGATACAGTTTTTCCGTCTTTTTTAACCTCTATTTCGCCTTTTTTAGTGGTCAGTGATGTATGACTAGCCTCTATAGCAACTGGCGTTTCTGTGCCATTCTGTGCTGTTTCAGCGTATGTATTGAAAGCGATTAAGGCTAATACAGGGATTATGATTTTTTTCATAGATAATCCTAAAATTTAGACAAAAAAAAGCTAACAACCTGAATTGTTAGCTTGTGATGAAATTAGTTACCAAACCACGATTTAAAGCTTTGCGTACTGGTCACACCGCTTGAAGCATTGTTAGATGCAAGGTTAGTTTGAACAGCCGACAATTTAGCACCAATCGAGTTGATATAACCTTGTTCAATAGCAATGGCATTTGCTAAGTCTTGGGCTTCTTTAATATTGCGGGTCGAGTTAATTTTGTTCTTCAGTGTGGTTAAGTTTGCTACATGCTCATTTAAAGCATTATAGGAAGCATCACTGAAAGCAAAGCCAGTCTTAACCGTGTTGTAATTTCGCTTGTATTGATCATTGCCTAGCAATTGATTCATACCATCTGAACCAATGGTAGTAAGCACTTTGTCATAAGCCTTTTGAGCATTACCAAATGAGCCAGTCTTTTGATTGGCTACTACGTCTTGCCAAGAGCCTGAAACAACGTCTTGCACATTCTTAACGCCTGAAGTTCCGATACCAGTATTACCAGTCGTACTTTCATATTGTTTCTTCATGATCTCGTATTGCTGTTGCATTTGAACCAATTGCTTGACCATATTTGCAACGGCTGTCGGGTCGAATACAACGTCCCAAGCGTTTGCTGTGTTGGCAGTAAAGGCTAAAGCAAAAGCTACAGCCGACATTTTTATTTTATTCATTTTCATGATTTCACCCTTTCGTTAAATTCGTGTACCCACTGGGAGTAGGTCAAGTTTTCATCTTTACTCAATATTTCCTCAAGAATATTGTGTCTTAACTCATTGCCTGAAAGTATTGGGATAATTTCAGACATATTGCTTAAATCTAATTTGCTAATAACTGAATCATGCGAGTTTTTAATCATAAATTGGCGTAAATAAGGCGGTGTATTCACAACCCAATCAAATTCTGCTTGAGTACAGCCTAAGCCATTATTTTTCTCATTACCCATATATGTAGCGACATTCGCTTTATCATTCGGCAATAGAATTGATGTTTTAAACTGCCCGATCAGATCGTCATCTCTTGTAATGACTTCAGGCGTTGGCGTAACAAAGATCATCATACCGTTACGTCTACGGTACGTGGTTAGCATGATTTTAAGCCATGCTAAGTTAATCGGATTGCTGATATATCTTTGACCTTCTTCGACAACAACAATAAAGGGCTTGCCCTCAGACATGGATATATCAATTTGATGGAAGATATACATAGACATAGCGCCTAACACCACATCATTATCAATGACATTTTTCATTTCATAGCCGAAAATTCGAGCGCCATCAATTGAGAAATTGTCACTTTCATTGTCAAAAATATTGGCATAAACCCCATCATTAACCCATTTTGACATGCGTTCAGCCATGTTGTTATCTTCAGCCATACCAAACAAGCCAATAAAGTTTCTAAGCCGTCTAAGGTGCTTTTCATAGCTATAAACAGCATCTACAACGTCTTTGATCTTGTTTTCTTCAGCAGTGCTTAAAGGCTTTGGATTACCATTATCGTTGTAGTCTTGAGCCATAAAAGAAAATAGATTTCTTAGAAACAAACGGTTTTGTTCCGTGTCATCTAACTGCAATGGATTCCAACCAGTTTTAACCATTTCACTTAAAACAGTATGTCGCCCGCCCATGCTTTTAATCCAAACTGAAGCTGAATATTCAAAATCAAAATGAAAAATATAAGGCTTAAACTTATCTGAAGCAGTCAAAAGCGTATTAATTACAGTAGTCTTACCGCCACCAGTACCAGTCGTGATACGAGTATGACCTACATCATGTTCATGGAAATTGAAGTAGTAAGGCGTATTACTTGTCGTTTTAAGCTGAATGACATTCTCACCCCAATGGTTGCCATCTTTTTTGCCAGTAGAACTATTGTGCATACTGGCAAAGCCCGCAAAGTTAGTCGTGTTAATAGTTGCGGGTCTTTGGAGTAAGTGATAGTTGCCAATCAACATAGAGTAAAAAGTAGGTTCAGAAATTAAATCTTCTTTTTTAGGTATCATGTGATTGCGCTGAAATGCCCCGCTAGTTTTCTGCATTGCTTCTTTAAATTCAGATGGGGTCTTAGAGGTAACTAAAACATTTAATGAATAAATGCCGTTTAAGATACGCCCTGAAGCTAAGTCATCAATGGCAACATTAATCGCTTCAATTTGAGATTCTGACTTGTCTTGAGCATTTTTTAATTGGTTCTGACGAGTTGTACTCATGCTGATAGATTTACGTCTGTCCATCATCATGAAAGTTTGAGAAATAATTAAAGGATGATCAACTTTTAGAAATTCATCTAACATGGTGTGATCGCTACCCTCTGGATAGCTAGGAGTAGGCAAACTATAGATTGCCCCTGCCGTTAATTCACCGCTTGGGTGATAGAATTTAATAGTTCCATCAGGCGCAAAAACTCTACGTGTATAGCCTAAGTAGTTTCTGATTTCAGTTGGATGAAGTGGAATTTCTGCTTTTTCTAAGTTTAATAAATAACCGAGAAAATTCACTGTTTCAGAATACAAAACGCTATCTTTTGAATAAGTGCCTAGCTGTCTTGGGTTCGCATCTTGCAGATACTCTTTAAACATACTTACTGCATTATTTAATTCGGCAATCATTTGTTCTTCATTATCACTTCTGAAAAACAGATTTTTAAGACGAGTTAAAGGCGGGTCACTTGGGTTAGATTTTCGGACAAGCAACGACACATAAATATCATTTTGAAACATGCGTTCATTAGATAGTTTTTCATAATATTTTTGGTTAAAACTATCTGAAAATTCATTGCCATTTGCAGGCGGTATTTCGGTTTTAACTTCGTGACGATCATAATAAACGCTAACAACAAAACGAGAGCCAAGTTGTTTAAACATATCTGCACGATATTTTTTTAAAGTCTTTAATTGAGCATAGCTTTTAGTTTCATACGGAAAGCCAGTAATTTTTAAAACCGTAAAAATATCACCATTAACTAGCTTAATATCATGTTCATTGATTGGGCTTAGATAAGGTAAATTATTGATTTCCATTTGTTCAGCACCCGCTAATTTCTTTTGACTATATTCAATATTTTTATCGTCAGCTTTTGCGTGAGAATCAAAACTATAGCCACCAAAAACTTTAGTTCGCTGAAGTCTACGTTTGATCGAAAACCATAAATATTGAATCCCTCTATCTTCTTGGTAGGTCACTACAACCAACAATAAATAGATTATTCCCGATATTATTAATCCTAATTTTAGGTTGCCAATTAGTGCTAAAAAGCACGTAGCAAAACCACAAATTAGGAAAAAGTAAGTGAAAATATCTACAGGTATATTTGCCACCCTTGCAGTTCGGGCAAGACCCGCAAACAGCAAGTCTTTTTCTTCGTTTTTTTCAGTGGTTTTGCTCATGGCTCACCTATTTAGTTAAAGAAGAAATTACCAAGATCAGGGGCAACGAAAACAAGGATACCTGCAACGATTAAGCCGATACCCCAACGCTTAACTTTCTCACTACCACCGCCAAGCATTGTGATTGCCAAACAAATAACACCAGTCACGAAAGCGACTGCTGCGATAATGACTAATTCATCATTAAATTGGTTAAGCTTTTGAGCAAATTTTTGACCAAACGCAGCATTTGCCAATTGAGCATAAAAAACAGCAAATAAGACAATTGCGTATTGCTTAGGATTGAGTTTATTTAAAAGATTCATGATCTATTCCTTAAAATACTTGGACGTATTGCCCTTTGTTAAGAGTTTGAACAAACGATGCTTGTTGCACGTTTGGTTGATTGCTTGGTTGATTATTTACACGCAGGCGCACAGGTTCAGATTGTGCTGAATAGCTATTGTTTTCTGTACTTTGATTTTGACTTGCGGAGTATTGCGGGTACTGATTTTGTTGCCATGAAGCGAGAACTAGAATGTCACTTTTTCGACTGGCTTCAGTAGGGTTATTATTTGCAGTGTAAGTTTTAAATGAACCACCCCCATTTAGTGTTTGGTATTTACTGGATACAAGGCGTACATAGTTTTGTGTTTCACGGTAAGGGGGAATACCTCCAAACTTTTCAACTGCCCCATGCCCTGCATTGTATCCAGCAATCATTTTTGTAAGATCACCATTAAATCTTTTATTCAGGAAAGCGAGATAACGAGTACCCGCAATAATAGACTGTTCAGGTTCATATAATCGGCTAGGGTCTACACCCATTAAACGAGCTGTAGAGGGAATGACTTGCATCAAACCCCTAGCATCTTTATGTGATCGAGCATTTGGCTTAAAGGCGCTTTCTCTTGCCATAATTGCCGTTACTAAATTAGGGTCTAAACCATTGGCTACAGAATGTTTGTGAATAAGATCATCATAAGGTGACGCATATACAAACAGTGGCGTACTGCAAGCTAAACCGATTATAAGTTTTTTAAACATTGTCATTATTCCTTATAGAGTTATAACAGTATAACTCTACTAGCTTAATCAATAAATGGTCTATTTGAAAATTTATGTTTCTCTTTAAAGAACTGGTCTAAAGCGATAAGATAAATTAAGTTTTTGGTAAGTCTGCGGTTCTTAAATTCTTCAGGAACTTTTAATTCACCACGCTTATATCTCAAAAAGTGTTCGTCCATTTCTGCGAAAAATTCATCACTTACATAAAGTTGTTCACGTTTCATAACTTGTCCCTAAAATTTCTATACAGCCAAAAAAGAATCCGAAACTTTAGCATAGGTGCGGTATTTCATCGTTACTAAAGTTGGCGGGTAATGTCCTGAAAACTTCATATAAAAGTGCAGAGGTTTAAGACTGCTTATTTCTTCAGCTTTAACTACATTTTCTTTTTCTTTTACAAGTTCAGGTCTTGAATCTTTATTTGCAGATTTCATTTTCCTTAATACTTCAATTGCACCGAAAGCTTTTTCATATTCTTGGGGTGTATAAGTGTCTTGAGAGTTGACAGCACAGACACCAAAAGAAGAAAAACAACCACGTAGCGTAATAGAGAATTTTTCTCCATAGATCGTGATTAATTGAGCCAGACTTTGAATGCCTGCTAAAGCAATAAGTCTATGTTTACGTCCTTTAGTTAATACTGCTTCGAGATACGATAAACGGTTCAAAGAGCCGAGTTCATCTAGGCAGAATATAAAATCAGAATAGTTATCAAAGTCAGATAATAAAGAACTACAAATAACGTCAGTCGCACAGCTAACTAATGGTTGCAATGCAGTTAATTGATCTTCACGCCAAGTAATAAAAATATTGCCAGTACCATGCTTTAAATAATCCCTAAACGAAAAATCACCAATTTTAGAATGAGTGTGAGGGCTTAAATATGTAGTAACAATACTGCGTAAAGTACCGACTAATTCAGAGTTGCCAAGTAAGCTGTAAGCTTGAGTACCTACTAAAAACTCTTTGAGTTTATCGTCACTTGAAATTAATAAAATTTCTAAAAATTGTTGTGTCTGCTGTTCTCTAGTAAGTTCATCCATTTCTAAAACTTTGGTCATGGCAGACTTAACAATAGTACGAGCCATCGTATTAAAATTTTCGTGATTTGCGTCTGAAGATTTAGGAATGATTGTCATTGAATATGTTTCAATGTCATAAGAATTTTGTACTTCATTAATCACTGACCAATGGACTGATCGAGCATCGAAAGGGTTGAAAATAACATCACCTTTCTTAGCAAATAAACTTGCGTAAGTTCCGTTAGGGTCAACCACAATTAAGCGGGTTTTACTGCGAGAATCAGCAACACAAGAATCTAAAAAATCACTGATTGAAACTGACTTACCTTGACCAGTACCACCAGTTAAAAGGAAGTGTTTATATTTTAAATCTTTAGGAACAGGCATACCGCAAAAACGGATTTGGTAATCTTTTTCTTTGGTCATTCTTCTTAATTTGAATGGGCTTACTAATTGCAAGCCCCGAAGAACACGAACGTATCTTTCGCCCCCAAAAGGTGTTTTATTGTTTTGAAAATAAAACCAAGCCAAAGCACTACTAATAACCAAAGCCAACAGCAATATTAAAACGTATAAAGGCGTTTTAAACGTCAATGGAATTGCATAAAGAATAGCTTGGACTTTATGATCTTTTGGGATAATAAAAAACTTCGGTAAAAAAATAGCCCATGTTGTAATCACAGTGATTACAACAGCTAAAACAGCGTGACCGAAGATTTTTTGCGATTGATCATTCATTTTACTGTCCCCAAGAATTTTTGAACGGCTTGATGGGAAGCGACCTTATAAGAATCCATGCTTGACTGCATCATGAGCATGTTAGCTTTAAGCTTCGCTTGATTGGCTACCAACATACTGTTTTCAATAGCAAGGGCATTCGCCAAGTCTTTTGATTGCTTTAACGTATTGGTACTTACTTGAGCCAACGACTTTAGGTTTTGCATATTACAATTTACTTGTGTCCAAGCTACTTCAGCGTCTACATAAGCTGTGTTTACACGGCTTGCAGTTATGTTTTGAATCTGTGCCAATTCCTTGCTTGCATATACACCAGTATTGGTCGCAATTTGACGTTGCAATTCGTTGTAGGCGTTTTGCTCTTTAGGTGTATTGAAAATATTAGTCGGTTGAGCATCAAAGCCATTAGGCAATTCAAAGCCTGCAATTTGCATCACATTGGTAAGAAGTCCTAGCCCTGCAAGCCCTTTAGTCACACTGTCATATTGCCCTTTCAAGACTTGAATCTGCTTCATTAATTCTTGAACTTGTAGAACTGCATCGGCATTTTTTGTCGGGTCAAAAACTGTTTTACCTACGCCACCAGTTACAGGGGGAACAGGCGGTAGGTTGATAGGTGAATCAATATCAACTTGTTCTGCTTCAGGTAGCTTTACAGGCTTACATGCGCTTTGTGTTTCTAGCTTGGCTTGTATCTTCTTCTGATTACTGTTTTCTATGCCAGTCGTTGCAGGCTTGCCACCTGAAGTAGTCCCGCCTTTAATTACGTTGCCACCAAAATATGAACCAGTACCGCCATAATTTCTATAAAACTGGGCGATCTTAGGCACATAGTCTTGCGTTTCTTTAGGCATAACTTTTTTATTACCTTTCAGATACGAACGTAAATTACCCATACCCCAGTTATAGGCATAGAGTGCATGGGGCATGTTGCCGAATTGCTGATTTAATTGCTTCAGGTAACGAGTACCCGCATTAACATTTTGTGTGGGGTCATTGGGATTGGTAACGCCCAAAGAACGAGCCGTTGCGGGCATAAGTTGCATTAAACCTTGAGCGCCTACGCCTGACTTAGCAGTATTGTTATGCGAAGATTCTTTTTGAATTACTGCATGAATTAAAAGCGGGTCATATCCATATTTAGCTGAAGCTGAAGTCACAATATCGTTGTAAGGTAAATTTGAAGCAATAGTTGCCCCGCTTAAACCTACCAGTACCAGTAGCGATAGTTTTTTTAATTTCATTTTCATTATTCCTCTACCGCAACGAGGACAGTTTAACCAGGAACTACGTTACCTGTTTAAACTTGGCCCGTTGCTATTTCATCACTTAGCCACAGCCAAACGGTTAGCTAGATCAACTAAGGTTTTATAGTGTGAGCCTTGTTCACCCATTGATAACTCATAGCACCCGCCATTTGCTTGAACTCGCATGAAGTCGTGAGCTTGGCTTGTATTGTCAGAAATGGTCGGAGATACAAACAATGCTTTTGCGTTAGGGATGCTTACTGGCAATTCACCAAATAACCCCACTTCTTGCGGTACACAAGCAGGGTCAATGCTGTAATAAACTTTAAGATCGGCACATGCTTCGTTTTGGCAACTGGC